>NZ_JBDOQR010000040.1:0-42752 GCF_039839315.1 Phaeobacter sp. CAU 1743
CCATCGGTTCGGCCTACCGTCTCCAGCGCCTGTACAGGCTACATCTTTGACCATCCCGTGTCAGCGGGGTAGTCTCATAGTGTCAGGAAACATGAAAACGCTCATGAGAACGTACGATCCTGCACTCAGCCGGAAAGGACCCCTACTGACCCTGATGGCGCTGGCGCTGGCGACCCAGGCCGGACATGGGCTGTGGCAGGAGCTGACCCGCGCGCCCGCTGCGCCGGTGCAGATGGCCGCTGCCGGTGACAGCGGCGCCGTGCCCCCGGCCCCGGCCCGGCAGGACCGCCGCCGCTGGCCCGCACTCTTCGGGGAAAAACAGCCGCCGCGCCCGCCCGAGCCGCCCAAACAGACCGAGGCCGAACCGCAGCCGCCGCGTGCGCCCAAACCGCCGATCGACAGTCTGGGCTACCATCTGAAAGGCGTGGTGCAGGCAGGCAATGCCACCTGGGCGATGGTCTCCCATCCCAGCGGGGAACAGCTCCTGCGGGTGGGCGATGACCTGCGCGAAGGGATCACCGTGGCGCGCATCGACCGGGCCGGAGTCTGGGTCAGCCGCGAAGGCGATGCGCCCGAGTTGCTGGCCTTTCCGGAATAGCGCCCGCTCATTCAGCCCCCAGTTCAGCCTATCGGGTCAGCCAGTCACCACCGCCTGCAGATCAAAGATCGGCAGTAGCACCGCCAGCACGATCACCAGCACCAGCGCGCCCACCAGCATCATTAAAACAGGCTCTAACAAGGCTGAAATCCGTTTTCTCTCGGTCGACAGGCGATGTTCTATCAGGCTGGCGGCGCGGTCGCTCATCCGGGCAAGCCGCACCGAGACCTCGCCGGCAGCAATGAGCTGGCGCGCGACAGGTGGCAGGAAGGACAGCCGCTCCAGCGCCGAGGACAGGCTTTCACCCTGACGCACCGCCCCGGCGACGGCGCGGCCTTCATCGCGAAACCGGGCCACGGTCAGCACTTCGACGGCGCTGTCGGTGGCGCTCAGCACCGCGTGGCGGGCGCCCAGCACCAGCGCTAGGGTACGCATGTATTGCACCGCCGCCGCAAGGCGCATCAGCCGCCCCACGATGGGCAGGCGCAGAAAGATCCGGTCGGCGCGGACGCGCAGCGCAGGCACCCGCGGCACCGCCAGCGCGACCAACGCCAGCACCCCAGCGCCCAGAAGCACAAGATGCCCGCGGATCCAGTCCGACACCGCCAGCACCGCCACCGTCAGCGGCGGCAGCGGGCGGCCGGATTGTTCGAACATGGCGACGATCTCGGGCGCCACATTGATCATCAGGATGCCGCAAACCAGGAGAGAGACCGCGGCCACGAAACCGGGATAGATCAGCGCGGTGGCGATCTGCGCCTTGTCGCTGCCCAGCTGCTCCAGATGATCGGCCAGCTCGGCAAAGACCGCCGCCAACTCCCCGGCGGCCTCGGCGGCCCGCAGCGCCGCGAGATAATAAGGCGCGAATCCCGCCCCCGCGCGCAGCAGCGCCTCGGAAAGGCTCGCCCCCTCCAGCAGCGCCGCGCGGGCCTCGGCCGCCACCGCATCCAGCGCCGGGTGGCCGCCGGTGCGCACCGCCTCCAGCGCCGCCTCTACCGGCAGTTCCGCAGCCAGCATCACCGCCATCTGCCGGGTAAAGACCGCTTGCAGATCGGGGCCGAGCCGCGGTCGCCAGCGCCGCCGCAGCAGACCTCCGCCAGAGGGTGCGGCCTGCGCCTCTGACTGCGGATCGGCCGATGTGGCGGCCCGCGCCGTGGTTTCGCTGAGAGTGGCGACAAAAAGATCCTGCAGCGCCAGCTGCTGGCTGGCGTCGGCCTCGGTTTCGGCCACCACGGTGCCGCTGCGCCGCCGCCCGGCGCTGGTATAGGCGGTATAGCGATAGGCCTTCATCGCTGCCGCCCCGTCATGCCGAGTCCCCGACCACGCGCAGGACCTCCTCAAGGCTGACCGTGCCACCCGCGACCGCCTGCAGCCCCTGCCCGATCAGGCTTTCGCCCGCCCCTAACGCCATATCACGCATCTCGCTTTCGCTGGCGCCCCGGTCGATGGCCGCGCGCAGATCCTCGCCGACCTCGGCCATCTCGAAGATGCCACAGCGCCCGGCATGGCCGGTGTCGCTGCAGGCAGCGCAGCCGACGGGGGTAAAGATCTGATCGGGCACCGGCAGCCCGTGGCGGGTGAACAGCGCCGCCGCATCGGATGCCGGGGCATGGGCGCGGCGGCACGCCGAGCACAGGCGCCGCAGCAGACGCTGGGCGATCACCCCGCGCAAAGTCGCCGCGATCAGGAAATTGTCGATGCCCAGATCGCGCAGCCGCACGATGGCCCCGACCGAACTGTTGGCGTGCAGCGAGGAAAATACCAGATGACCGGTCAGCGCCGCCTGAGCCGCGGTTTCGGCGGTCTCACCATCGCGGATCTCGCCCACCAGGATCACATCCGGGTCCTGGCGCAGGGTGGCACGCAGCCCGGCGGCAAAGCTCATGCCGATCTCGGCGTTGATCTGAATCTGGCTGATGCCGGGCAGATCGTATTCGATGGGATCCTCGACGGTGACGATATTGCGCCCGGTCCGGTCTGCCAGCTGCAACAGGGAATACAGCGTCGTGGTCTTACCCGCGCCGGTGGGGCCAGTGGCCAGGATGATGCCATTGGGATAGGCTGCCAGCCGGTGCAGCAGCGCTTGCTGATCCGGGCTGAGCCCAAGATCCGCCAGCGGCATCAGCCCGGCCGAGCGATCAAGGATCCGCAGCACGATGCGTTCGCCATAATGGCCTGGCAGCGAGGACACCCGAGTGTCGATCTGCCGCCCGCCAAGGGACAGCGGGATGCGCCCGTCCTGCGGCAGCCGGGTCTCGGCGATATCCAGCCCCGCCATCACCTTCAGCCGCGACACGATGCGTTTCACCGGCACATCGGCGCGGTCCATCATTTCCTGCAGGAAGCCATCGATGCGCATGCGCACCCGCAAGCCCCCTTCATGCGGTTCGATATGCAGATCCGAGGCACCGCTCTGCACCGCCCGGCGCAAGAGCTGGTTGACCAGTTGAATGGCCGGCGCATCGCCCGGCTCGTCCAGAAGATCTCGCTGGCGGCGGGCAAAGGCGGCCTCTTCCAGGTCGAAACTCAGCTCGGCCTCATCGCCATCGGGGCTGCCGTGCTGATAGACCCGCGCCAGCGCCGCCTCGAAACCGGGCTGATCCAGCAGATCACAGGTCAGATCGCGCGCCAGATCGCTGCCAAAGCCAATGCGCCGCTGCGCCTCGCGCAGGCCCAGCGGAGTGGCAGCAGGTCCGGCAATCAGGCGGGCACCCTCCAGCAGCACCTGCTGATCGCGGGCAAAGGCAAAAGGCAGGCGCAGCGCCCCTGCCCTATCCTGCGGTCTGTCCGCCTGTTCCCGCTCCGGTGCCATCCCGGCCAGATCACTCCTGCCCGGTGAACCGGAGCCGACTGGGGAGCGGCGGGAAGTTTCGGCGTTGCGCGACATCATCGATAAATCCGGCATCAAACGGTTGGTTGAGATCGGCGCCGTCAAAGGGCAGCGCCCCCAGCGCGCTACGCGGATATCTTCCGTCATCCACCGGCGCGATGGAAGCGCTGACCTGTTGCGCCTTGCGGGAGAGTTCCCGCGTCAGCCGCCGCGCCTCGGCATCCGAGGACACCACCTGCGGGCGCAAGAGAACCAGCAGGACCCGCTGATTGCCGCTGGCGTTCTTGCCGCGGAACAGCCCGCCCACCAGCGGCAGTTCGGAAAGCCCCGGCACCTTCTGATTGACCGAGCCGGAGCCGTTTTCCAGAAGGCCGCCCAGCATGATCACCGATCCGTCGCTGACCAGCGCCGTGGTCGAAAGCGAGCGCCGCGCGGTGATCTCCCCGCCCGAAGAGGCGGTGGTATTGGTGAGGTTCGACACTTCCTGCTTGATCAGGAGACGCACCGTGCGGTCGGCATTGATCTGCGGCGTGACGTTCAGCGTCAGCCCCACGTCCTGACGTTCGATGGTCTGGAAGGGATTTTCGACCGCGCTGCTGCCGCTGACGGTGGAATAGCTGCCAGTGACAAAGGGCACGTTCTGCGCCACCACGATCTCGGCTTCCTGATTGTTGAGGGTCAGGATCGAGGGCGTTGACAGCAGCCGGGTGGAATTGACCGAGGTGATCGCGGTCAGAAGACCGACGATACCATCGCCATCCTTGTAGCGTCCGCCGCCGAATACACCGCCATTGCCAAGGGTCGGCGTATTGCCGTTCTGCACCGCCGACATCAGGCTGATCAGGCTGCTGCGGCCGGGCAGGGAAAACTGCGCGCCGCCCACCAGCGCATCGTTCAGCACCGCGCCGAATTGCACCGACAGGTCCGACAACCCCTGTACCGACATCTCGAAGATCACCGCCTCCACCAGCACCTGGGTCGGGCGGCGGTCCAGATGGCGCACCATCTGGACGATTTCGGGAATGCGCTCCTGCGGGGCCGAGATCAGCAATGTATTGGTCTGCAATTCCGGCACGATGCGGATCGGCGCGCGCGTATCATTTGCATTGCCAGAGTTCAGCGTGCGCATCACCACATCGGAAATAGTGGCAGCATCGCCGTAGTTGACCTCCATCGTGCGCGACACCACCGTATCGCGCTGCTGGTCCAGTTCATCCACCAGCACCCGCACCCGGTGGCGCATCTGTTCCGAACCGGAAACCAGCAGCGCGTTCGAGCGCCGGTCGATGCTGATGGCATCGCCATCGGGAATGAGCCCCATGGATTGCACCACCTGCAGCACATCGCCCGCATTGGCGTTCTGCAGCCGGATAATCTCGATCGGCGCCGCCCGGCGCGGCTGATCCAGCTTTTCGATCAGCCGGGAAATCCGGTCCAGATTGGCGCCGCGGTCCGATAGAATCAGCATGTTTGCCCCCGGCACCGGGGTGATCACCGCTTCGGACGGCAACAGCGGGCGCACCACGTCGATGACCTCCTGCAGGGGAATGTCACGCACCGGGATCACCCGGGTCTGAAACCCCCGCGGCAGTTCCGCGCCGCCACCCGAGGCCAGCTCCCGCGCCATGTTCAGCGGCACGATGCGGTCGGCGCCCGCGCCTTCGACCACGGTCAGCCGGTTGATCTCCAGCACCGCCAAGAAGACCTCGTACAGCGCCTCGGCCGACATCTGCTCGGGCGCCAGCACCGTCACCGTACCGCGCACGCCGGGATCCATCACGAAGCTGCGGCCGGTGGCCTCGGAGACGATCTCCACGAAACTGCGCAAATCCGCATCGCGCAGATCCAGTGTCACCTGCGCCCGCAGGGGCAGCACCAGCAGCAGCATGAGCGCAAAACTCATCCCCCAAAGCCGGAGGATCCAGCCACCAAGGGCCAGCGGCGCCCGCAACTGTGCCAAATGTGTCATGACCTGCTCTTCTGGTTTGGCGAAAGGCCGCGTCCTGCGGCCCCGCTATCGTGCCTGATTGCCACCATCATACTGCAGGTGCGGGCAAAACGCAGCGATTTTCTTGTCCGCAGGCGCGGAAACCAGCCGAAAGACCCGGAGGCCGGATTATTTCAGGCGGCTGGCCAGATAGCTGCCATAGTCGTTCTTCTTGAACAGATCGGCGCGGGCCTGCAGCTGCTGGTCATCGATCCAGCCCTGCTCATAGGCGATTTCCTCGAGGCAGCCGGTCTGCAACCCCTGGCGCTTGGTCAGGGTGCGCACGAAATTGCCCGCATCCAGAAGCGAGCCATGGGTGCCGGTATCCAGCCAGGCATAGCCGCGGCCCATGGTTTCCACCCGCAGGCTGCCTTCATCGAGATACATCTGCAGAAGGTCGGTAATCTCCAGCTCGCCGCGCGGCGAAGGCTGCACCTTGCGGGCGCGCGCTGGAGCGGTGCCATCGAGGAAATAAAGCCCGGTCACCGCATAATTCGACGGTGGCACCTCGGGTTTCTCGATGATTTCCCGGGCGGTGCCCTGGTCATCGAAATCCACCACGCCATAGCGTTCGGGATCGGCCACGTGATAGCCGAAGACGGTGCCGCCGCTGGCCTGTTCATCAGCTGTCGCCAGCAGGCTCGGCAGACCATGGCCGAAGAAGATATTGTCGCCCAGCACCAGCGCCGAGGGCGCGCCATCAAGGAACTCTTCGGCCAGGATATAGGCCTGTGCCAGACCATCGGGCGACGGCTGCACCACATAGGTCAGCGAGACACCCCATTGGCTGCCGTCGCCAAGGGTGCGCTTGAACTGATCCTGATCCTGCGGCGTGGTGATGATGCAGATCTCGCGGATGCCCGCCAGCAGCAGCACCGACAGCGGGTAATAGATCATCGGCTTGTCGTAGATCGGCAGCAGCTGTTTCGACACCCCCATGGTGATCGGATAGAGTCGGGTGCCCGAGCCCCCGGCCAGAATGATGCCCTTGCGCGTGGTGCTGTGTGCCGTCATGCACTCTCTCCCAAATCTTTTAGAATATCATCAAGGCCCGCCCGCCAATCGGGGCGGGGAATATCAAAAACAGTTTCTAATGTGCTGCAATCAAGCCGTGAGTTCAGCGGCCGCCTTGCCGGGGTGGGATAATCGCTCGAGGGGATATCCACCACTCCGCAAGAGACATCCGCGCGGGCAAAGATCTCGCGCGCGAACCCGGCCCAGCTGGTGTCCGGTGTACCGGCAAAATGATAGGTGCCGCTCTTGCCGGGATCCTCGGCCAGTTGCCCAGCCATCTCCATACAGGCTGCCGCGATGGCACGCGCCGGGGTCGGGGCGCCGATCTGATCCGCCACGATGGTCAGGCGGTCGCGCTCCTTGCCAAGGCGCAGCATGGTCTTGATGAAGTTGTTGCCATGGGCCGATACCACCCAGGAGGTGCGCAGGATGGCATATGTGCCGCCTGCCGCACGCACCGCCTCTTCACCGACCAGCTTGCTGCGGCCATAGGCGCCAAGGGGGCCGGTTGCATCATCCACCTGCCAGGGGGCATCGCCGCTGCCGTCAAAGACGTAATCGGTGGAAACGGTGACAAAGGGAATACCCAGATCAGCGCAGGCGCGGGCCATGGCAGTGGGGGCAACGCCGTTGATCACCGTGGCCAGTTCCTCTTCCTCTTCGGCGCGGTCGACGGCGGTATAGGCGGCGGCATTGATCACCGCGGCGGGCGCCCGGGCGCGGAGGATTTCCGCACAGGCCTCGGGATCGGACAGATCCGCCTGATCGCGGCCCAGACAGGTGACGCCGTCAAAAGCCGCCAGTTCGCGGGCCAGCTGGCCGGTTTTGCCAAAGACAAGGATCATATCGCCTTCCTTCCAACAGAGGGCAGCGCCCGTACCGGGGTGGGCGTGAAACGCCCGCCCATGGGGGCGGGACGGGCGTTGCCCGGGCTGCATGCACCCCGGGCTGTCATTTGCCGGTTCCCAGCCGCTGGCCGACGCCATGGCGTTCCTGCAGCGGGCGCCACCAGGCCTCATTATCCAGATACCATTGCACGGTCTTGGCCAGACCTTCCTCCACCGTCACCGAGGGGCGCCAGCCCAGCTCATCCCGGATACGGGAAGGATCGATGGCATAGCGCGCGTCATGACCCGGCCGATCGGTGACAAAGGTGATCTGATCGGCATAGGATTTGCCATCGCCGCGCGGGCGTTTTTCATCGAGGATCGCACAAAGCGTCTGCACCAGTTCCAGATTGCTGCGCTCGTTCTCGCCACCGATATTATAAGACCGCCCCAGCGCGCCCTTCTGCAACACCAGCAACAGCGCATCGGCGTGATCTTCCACGTAAAGCCAGTCGCGGATGTTCGACCCATCGCCGTAGATCGGCAGGGCCTTTCCGGCCAGCGCATTGAGGATCACCACCGGGATCAGTTTCTCCGGGAAATGATAGGGGCCGTAGTTGTTGGAACAATTGGTCAGCACCACCGGCAGCCCATAGGTCTCGGCCCAGGCGCGGACCAGATGGTCAGAGCTGGCCTTGGACGCCGAATAGGGCGAGCGCGGATCATAGGCGGTGTCTTCGGTGAACATCACCGCAGGATCGTTGGGCAGGGAGCCATAGACCTCATCGGTGGAGATGTGATGGAAGCGGAAGCCCTCGGGGCGGTCATTTTCGATCCAGTATTTGCGCGCCGCCTCCAGCATGTTGAAGGTGCCGGTGATATTGGTCTCGATGAAATCCCCCGGCCCGTCGATCGAGCGGTCCACGTGGCTTTCGGCGGCCAGATGCATCACCGCATCGGGCTTATGCGCGGCAAAGACCCGGTCGAGCGCGGCGCGGTCGCGGATGTCGGCCTGCTCAAAAGCATAATCGGGGCTGTCTGCCACACCGGCCACATTCTCAAGACAGGCGGCATAGGTCAGCGCATCGAGGTTCACCACCTGATGGCCCCGGGCAATCGCCAGGCGCACCACCGCAGAGCCGATAAAGCCGACGCCCCCGGTCACAAGTATCTTCATGGGTTATCCTTCCCAGCTGAACGGGCTGTCGAAATCTGCCAATGTAGGGGCGGCGGCATCCTTTTCGGAGAGGAGCGGCGTGCCCTCAAAGCCCCAGTCGATACCGCAGCTGTTCCAGGCCACGGCACCATCACACTCGGGCGCGTAATAGTCAGTACATTTATAAAGGATCTCGGTGTCCGGCGCCCGGGTGATGAAGCCGTGCAGGAAGCCCTTGGGTACCAGCAGCTGCTTGCCGTTTTCCGCTGTCAGCTCGATTCCGAACCATTTGCCATAGCTGGGCGAGCCCTTGCGGATATCCACCGCCACATCAAAAAGCGCGCCGCGCCCGCAGCGCACCAGCTTGTCCTGGGCATGGGGCGGCGCCTGAAAATGCAACCCCCGCAGAGTACCGACCTGCGACGACAACGAATGATTGTCCTGCACGAAATCGAAATCCAGCCCGTGTTCCGCCATCCGCTGCCGGTTCCAGCTTTCGCTGAAAAATCCACGGGCATCCCCGAACCGCTGCGGTGTCAGAACCATCACCCCGGAGAGTGGCGTATTTTCAATCTGCACGGCCTCTATCCTGCCTTTGTCCGTTCGCAATTGGCGGTACCCTTAGCAACCCCTCTGCTTATTGTCACCGCGAAACAACCTGTGGCTTGCCTCGACCGTTCGGACACGTCAAGCATTGGGCATGAAGCTTCTTTTTGTCCATCAGAACATGCCCGGCCAGTACCGGGAGCTGATCACCTGGCTGGCGGCGCGGCCGGAGGGTCACGAGATCTATTTCCTGACTCAGCGCAGTGACATCCAGCTGCCCGGCGTCACCACGGTGACCTACAAGGCGCATCACCAGCCCGCCAAGGACGCCTATGGGCTGTCCAAGGACTGGGAGGCTGCAGCCGGCACCGGTATCGGCGCGGCGCTGGCGGCGCGGCAGTTGAAAGACACCCGCGGCTGGAGCCCCGATATCATCATCGGCCACACCGGATGGGGCGAGCTGACCTTCCTGAAAGAGATCTGGCCCGATGTGCCGATGATCGGCTTCTTCGAATATTTCTACCGTACCTCCGGCGGGCTGGTCGGCTTTGATCCGGAAAACCCGCCCAACGATCAGGCCGGTTTTTTTGCCCAGGCCCGCAACACGGTGCCCTATACCAATATCCACACGGTGGATCTGGGCCATACCCCCACCTATTGGCAGCGCGACCGCTTCCCCGAAAGCTTCCATGACCGCATGTACGTCTGCCACGACGGTATCCGCACCGACCGGCTGCAACCCGACCCCGAGGCCTCGATCTCGCTGGGGCGGCTCGACCGTCCGCTGACCCGGGATGACGAGGTGATCACCTATGTCGCCCGCAACATGGAGCGCGCCCGCGGTTTTCACATCATGATGCGCGCCCTGCCGAAGATCCTGAAGGAACGCCCCAACGCCCGTGTCCTGATGATCGGCGGCAATGAAACCTCCTATGGCGCCGAAAGCAAACATCCGGAGGGCCTGCGCGGCGAGATGGAAGAGGAGCTGAAGGGCCAGATCGACTGGAGCCGGGTGCATTTCCTTGGCCGCGTCCCCTATGATGCCCTCTGCGATATCATCCGCATCAGCCGTTGCCACATCTATCTGACCATGCCCTTCGTGCTCAGCTGGTCGCTGCTGGAGGCGATGTCGATGCAGGCCACAGTGGTGGCTGCCGATGTGGCGCCGGTGCGCGAGGCGATCACCCATGGGGAAACCGGCATGCTGGTGGATTTCTTCGATCCCGATGCGCTGGCGGCGCAGGCGGTGGATGTGGTGGCCAACCCAGGATCTTACGCCCACCTTGGCCCCAATGCCCGCGCCCATGTGGTGGAGACTTACGATTTCCTGACCCGCTGCATGCCGGAACATATCGCCCAGATCAACGCGCTGGTGCCCGAGGAGAAGCGGATCCGGATCTGAGCAAATGTTTCGCGCGCGAAACATTTGCGCGCATCAGGCCCGGGTGTTCTGGAGAGGCCGCCTTGCGGGGGAAACGCTCGCACTCCCCCGCATCAGAGCCTGATCAAGTTCACGGCGGTCGGGGCCGGGCCGTGTAAATCCCGGCCTGATCCCCCTCAGGCCGGTCCCTCGCCCGCGCGGCGTTTTTTCACCCAGCCAAGGAAAGCCGCATCGGCCTGGCGCAGGCGCGGTCCGCCCGAGCGCCGCCACATGGCGCGCCATTCGGCCTCCAGCGCATAGACATCGGCGCCGGGCATCAGGCTGCGGGCCTGCTCCAGCGTCGCGGGCTTCAGCACCGGCGCCGTACCGGCCTCCAGCCCCCCTGCCGGGGCGACGACGGCATGCTTCTGGCTGAACCGGATCAGATCACCCGGCAGCTCTTCCATCGCGTAATCGGGCAGCGGCTGCGCCTCGATCATGTCGCGGATCATCTTGCGGAACACCCGGCGCGGGCTGGCCGATCCGGATTTCTTCAGCAAGGTGTCCACCGAAATGGTCCAGCCTTCCTGGCGGCCGCAATGCTTGCGGGTCAGCTCGTAGATGCGCCGCTCCAGCGGTTTGCGCAGACGGAAGTAATCGCGGCTGAGGGTCAGCACCGATTTCGACAGCACCGCCCGGAACAGCCATTCGCTGAGGGTGACGGCAACGTTGACCATGCGCCCGCCCCGGGCCTTGCGCACGATCTCCCAGCTTTCGATCAGGCCAAAGCCCGAGGTGACCTCTTGGCCGCCGGTGACGATATTGGTGGTGATGCGAGTACCCGCCAGCCGTTCAAAGGATTCGCGCAGCCGCCGGTAGGCATCGCCCGAGGTTTCCCGGTTGGTCGCCACCAGCAGATCATGCGCCTTCAGATGCAGGGTGCGGCTGACCTGCCGCCCGGCGTTCAGCGCCGCCATCAGCTGGCTGATGCAGAAGATCAGGATGTCCTTGTCGTGGATCGTCGCCAGCCCCTTGACGCTGGGGGTGACGGTGATCTCGGCGCCATTGTGTTCGTAGTTGAGGATACGGCGGTCCGGCCGGGTGCCAAGCGAGAACAGCGGATGCTCCATCGAGGCCAGATCGTTCTTGGGGATCGCATCGAAAATATCGCAGAGGAAGAACGCCCCCTGATCCGATGTCTGCGCCGCGGGAGTCTGCATACCCGTTCCGCCTGCTGTGCCCGCAGCTGCCATGATCCCTGCCCTGTCGTTCTGCCCTGCCCCCCGGTTTTCAGGGCGATCATTGCGCCCTCCGAGGTGACTCGTTTTTCGTGGTTTTGATTACGCCCACCCTAAAGTTATCCACATGCTGCCGCAACGGGGTTCCGGAATCGGATTATCGGGGGTTCAGAGTCATATGAACGGGGTTTCAGAGTCACTGCTCCCGAAAAAACACGCCCGATCGTCAATGAAAAAAGGGCTTTGCAGCACCGGTCCTCTTCCCGTAACTATAATATAACTCATAAATAACAGGGCAGAAAAATTTCCAGCTTGCCCCAACGCCTCCAAAACCCCGGCTTTCCCCCGCTGCAACAGACAGATTTGCTTAGAAAAAGCAAAAGGGGTGCGCATATTTCTTCCATGTGCGCTGTTTTCTGCTATCTTGTCAAAAAGGGCGCACATTGATGCGTTTCATCCAAGAGGGCAGCGCTTGCTTCAAAACAGCGCCGCGCAGCAGCACAGAACCGGGCAGCAGCCCATGGTACGAGATATCCACAGGAAAGATCCGGGACGAAAAGACATGGCACGGAAAGACACGGCACGCGCAGGCAGCGCCACCCTGCCCCCCTATTTCAACATCGACCCCGACGCGGCCCTGGCCGAGCTGGAGGCGCCCACCAGCACGACAGGCTTTGCCGGGATTGCCGAAGGCTGCGCCAGGGGCCGCGCCGATCTGGCCAGCCGGGGACTGGATGAGGCCGGGCGCAAAACCCTGCGGCTGTTTTCCACCTGGGAAATCACCCGCTACCTGATCCCCGTCGCCCAGGCCCATTTCCGCCGGGTGCTGAAGGCCAATCCGGATCTGCCGCAGGGGCGCTCGGAAACCGAGGGCGGCGCCAAGTGGTTCACCCTCGACGAGGTGCTGGTCCTGCGGGCGCATTTCGCGGCGCAAGGATCCAAGGCCAAGGATTACATCCCCTACCGCCCCAAGGGGCTGCCGGCCAAGATGGTTGCCGTGGCCAACTTCAAGGGTGGCGTCGGCAAGACCTCCACCGCGGCGCATCTGGCGATGTCGGCGGCGCTGGATGGCTACAAGGTGCTGGTCATTGACCTCGATAGCCAGGGGTCGATGACCTCGATCTTCGGCGGCCGGGTCGAGGATGAATGGCAGACAGCCTTTCCGCTCTTGGCGCGCCATTACGGCGAACACCTGCGCAGCGAGAACCAGCGCCGCCTGGACCGGGGCGAGGCACCCCAGCCGATGGACGATGCGCTGACCGCGGCGATGGACATGACGGCAGCGGATGTGATCCAGAGCACCCACTGGCCCAATATCGATCTCATCGGCGCCCAGCTGAACCTCTACTGGGCCGAATTCCAGATCCCGGTCTGGCGCATGGCCGCGCGCTCCTGGAAGCTCTGGGATGCGCTCACCGACCGGCTGGAGGCCGACGGGGTGCTGGACCAGTACGATGTGATCTTCATCGATACGCCGCCGGCGCTTGGCTATCTCACCATCAACGGGCTGTCGGCTGCCGATATCCTGCTGGTGCCCATGGGGGCATCCTTCCTCGAATTCGACTCGACCGGGCGCTTCTTTGACATGCTGCATTCCACCTTTGCCAGCATCGAGGAAGGCGAGAACCTTGCCGCCCGCGCCCTGGGCCGCCCCGAGATGGGCTTTGAATGGGATGCGGTGCGCGCTGTCATCACCCGCTACGACAGCGCCCAGCAAGGCGAGCTGGCCGGGCTGATGCAGGCCTATATGGGGCCGGTGCTCAGCCCTCACAAACAGGATTACACCGCGCTGATCGGTCAGGCCGGCGAACAGGTCTCTGGCATCTACGAGGCCGATTACCGCGACTTCAACCGCGAGACCTATGCGCGCGGTCGCGAAACATTCGACGAAACCTACGCCGCCTTCAAACGGCTGCTGATCGGCTGCTGGCGCCGCGCCGAAGTGCAGATGCAGAGCGCGGCCGAGTAAGGCCCCGGCAGGGATGATGGCGCAGACTGCGCGCCCAAAGGAGACAGGCAGATGGCAAAACGCAAACGGTTGATGCCGGCACAGAGCAGCTATCTTTCCGGCGCCCCGGAAAGCAAATCCGCCCTTGGCGGCCCGATGGCCATGGGGGCGGCGCCGATCGCGCAGGTGGCGTCGGAAACCGCCTCGCAAGCGGCCTTGCAGGAATTGTCCGACGTGCTGGAAAACGCCCGCAGCAAGGGGCTGATGATCGAAGAGGTGCCGCTGTCGGCCATCGATGAAACCCATCTGGTGCGCGACCGGATCGAACAGGACGCCGAGGAAATGGATGCCCTCGTCGAATCCCTGCGCGCCCGCGGTCAGCAGACCCCGGTCGAACTGGTGCCGCTGGAACCTCGCCCCGATGGGCGCAGCCATGGCCTGATCTCGGGTTGGCGTCGCCTTGGGGCCCTGCGCAGGCTCTATGCCGAGACTTCAGACCCGAAATACGCCACGGTGAAGGCACTGATCATCCGCCCGGAGACGGCGCAGGATGCCTATATCGCCATGGTCGAGGAAAACGAAATCCGGGTGAACCTCTCCCATTACGAACGCGCGCGGATCGCGGTGCGGGCGATGAAGGAAGAGGTGTTTCCGACTCTGAAAAAGGCACTTCAGAGTCTCTTTGCCAATGTCCCCCGCGCCAAACGCTCCAAGATCCGCAGCTTCGTGACCCTGGTCGAGGAGCTGGATGCGGTGCTGTTCTATCCAACCGCCATCAGCGAGAAGCTGGGCCTGTCTCTGGTGCGCGCCATGGGGGAGGATGAAGGCTTTGCTGAGCGCCTGCGTGCTGCCCTTCAGGCGGCTCCGCGCGAGACTGCAGCGGATGAGCTGGAGATCCTGAACCGGGTTCTGGCCGAGACACAGGACGGATCTGAGGCCGACACGGCACAGAGTGATGCGGCTCTAAACCAGGCTTCAGAGTCGAAACCTTCTGCGCCCGAGGCCCCTGCCCGCCCGCGTGTGCGCAGCCCCGGTGCGGAGGGGGCGGAGCGGATTTCAGTGCAGGCCGCTGCCGGTGTGCGGCTGGGCTTCACGCCCGAACAGAACCGGATCGAGTTGACCGGCGATGCTGTGGGTGCTGAGCTGATGGCAGCGCTGCAGGACTGGCTGAAACACCGCTGAATCCAAGGCTACAATCAGAACGAATTCGACCCTAAACCCCGGTTTAGGGTCTTTTTTTAGACTCTGTAGAGCGTCCAAATGTTTCGCGCGCGAAACATTTGGGACCTGCGCAGGCCGGAGGCAGGCTCAGCGGCCCACCGCGATATACTGGGAGAAGCCGGCCCGTTCAGCGGCCCGGGCGGAATAGATATTGCGCAGATCCGCCATCCGCGGATAGGCCATCCTGGCGGCCAGGGCCTTCAGATCAAGCGCGCGGAACTCGTTCCATTCGGTCAGCAGCACCACCAGATCGGCGCCCTCTGCCGCCTCATAAGGATCTTCGAGCCAGTCGACGCCGGGCAGCAGGGCTTCACCCTCGGCGCGGCCCTGCGGGTCGATCACCCGCACGTGGGCGCCGCCCCCCACCATGGCAGGCACGATGGTCAGGCTGGGGGCCTCGCGCATGTCGTCGGTATTGGGTTTGAAGGTGACACCCAGCACGGTCACCGTCTTGCCGTTGAAGGAGCCTCCGCAGGCATCGCGCAGCTTTTCCACCATGCGCGCCTTCACCTCGTCATTGACCCGCATCACCGTCTCGGTGATGCGCATCGGAAAGGAGTGATCCTGGCCGATGCGCGCCAGCGCGGCGGTGTCTTTTGGAAAACAGGAGCCGCCATAGCCGGGGCCGGCATGCAGGAACTTGTTGCCGATACGCCCGTCCAGACCGACCCCGCGCGAGACCTCTTTGACGTCGGCGCCCACCTTTTCGCAAAGCCCGGCGATTTCATTCATGAAGGTGATCTTGGTCGCCAGAAAAGCATTGGCGGCGTATTTGATCATCTCGGCGCTTTTCAGATCGGTGGTCAGGATCGGAAAATCGCGCAGGTAAAGGGGGCGGTAGATCTCGCTCATCACCTCGGCGGCGTGGGCGCTTTCGACGCCGACCACCACCCGGTCGGGGCGCATGAAATCGTCGATGGCGGCGCCTTCGCGCAGGAATTCGGGATTGGAGGCCACATCGAAATCCGCATCTGGATTGGCGCGGGCGATCACCTCCTGCACCTGCCGGTTGGTGCCCACCGGCACGGTGGATTTGGTCACCACCACCGCATAGCCGGTCAGCGCCGCGGCGATCTCTTCGGCGGCGGCCATTACATAGGTCAGATCCGCATGGCCATCGCCGCGCCGGGTCGGGGTGCCGACGGCGATAAACACCGCCTCGGCGCCATCCACGGCGGCGGCCAGATCGTCGCTGAACTCAAGCCGCCCGGCGGCGACGTTCTTTTCCATCAGCGCATCAAGGCCCGGCTCGTAGATCGGGACCTCGCCGGCCTTCAACCGGTTGATCTTGGCAGCGTCCTTGTCGACGCAGATCACGTCATGGCCGAAATCGGAGAAACAGACGCCGGACACCAGTCCCACGTAGCCTGTGCCAATCATCGCGATACGCATGGGGTGTCCCCTGTTCTGCTTGGTATGTCGTTTTGCAACTTTGAAGAAAGCGCAGGCCGGGCGCAATGGGGCTGGCGTCCTTTCAAATGTTTCGCGCGCGAAACATTTGCACCTGTCAGCCAGGCCCCTGCCGGTGTCGCCGCGTTACGGCATCAGGCGCTGTAATAACCCCGGTACCAATCCACGAAACGGGCAACGCCGGTCCTGACATCGACCTCTGCCCGGTACCCGGTGAGGGCGGTGAGCAGCGATGTGTCGGCCCATGTCGCGGGCACGTCGCCGGCCTGCATCTCTTTCAGGATCTTCTGCGCGGGCTGTCCCAGCGCCTCTTCCAGGGCGGCGATATAATCCATCAGCGGGGTGGGCTGGCTGGCGCCGATATTCACGACCCGGAAGGGCGCGACGGGGCTGAGGCTGTCCTGCGGTCCCACCGGCGTGTCACCCGGCACCGCCTCGATCAGCCCGGTGATGCCGGTCACCAGATCGTCGATATAGGTGAAATCACGGCTCATGCGGCCGTGGTTGTAGACCTCGATGGGCTCCCCGGCGAGCATCGCCTTGGTGAATTTGAACAGCGCCATGTCGGGCCGGCCCCAGGGACCATAGACGGTGAAGAACCGGAACATGGTGATCGGCAGCGCGTAAAGATGGGCATAGGAATGACCCATCGCCTCGCCCGCCTTCTTGGTGGCGGCATAAAAGGACATCGGCGTGTCCGCCTTCTGCCGCTCGTCAAAGGGCATATCGGTATTGGCGCCATAGACCGAGGAGGTGGAGGCCATCAGCAGATGCGCGGGCGGATGGGCGCGGGCGGCCTCCAAAAGTTCGAAGGTGCCGATCAGATTGGCCTCAAGGTAATCGCGCGGCGCATCGATGGAATGGCGCACCCCGGCCTGGGCGGCGAGGTGGATCACCGCATCGGGGCGGTGGTGGGCAAAGAGCTCCATCAGGCGCCCGGGGTCTTCCAGCTTGCCGATCACCGGGGTGAAGGCCGGGCTTTCTGCCAGCATCGCGTGGCGGCGCTCCTTCAGGGTGACATCGTAATAGGGCGACAGGCAATCCAGCCCGACGACCTGCCAGCCCGCGGCCAGCAGGCGGGCCGCAAGGTGATAGCCGATGAAGCCGGCCGATCCGGTGACAAGAGCAGTGCGCATGACATGCTTGGTGGCCGCTTCCGGCGGTTCTGTCAAACCCTATCCGGTGCCTTTCTGCGGGGCAGGGGGCGGCGTGGGGCCCCCTTGGGGTTTGACATGAGGCCGGATTTATGAGTTTTGCGCTCCCACAACGCAAAGACGACCACACAGACGATCAGAACAGGCCGGGGAGCAGACTTTCGTGAGCGCACAGACAGATCCCAGCCCGTCCCCCCGCCGTCTGGTGGCGGTGGTGGTGACCTATAATCGTCTCGACAAGCTGAAAGACACCATCGCCCGGCTGCTGCAAAGCCCGGCCGAAGAGTTGGCGGCGCTGGTGGTGGTGGACAATGCCTCGACCGATGGGACGAGTGACTGGCTGGCGACATTGCAGGATCCGCGGCTGGATATTCAGGTGAGCGAGACCAACCGCGGCGGGGCAGGCGGCTTTGAGCGGGGCATGCGCCGCGCGATGGAGGCGCACAGTCCCGACTGGCTGGTGGTGATGGATGATGATGGCCGCCCGGCGCCGGGCGCCTTGGCGGCGTTTCACGCCCTGCCCGCGCATGACGATCCGGCGCGGGCCTGGGATGGGGTGGCTGCGGCGGTCTATTTCCCCACCGGCGGCATCTGCGAAATGAACCGCCCCTCGCGCAATCCCTTCTGGCACGGGCGCGAATTCCTGCGCACGCTGTTTGGTGGCGGGCGCTCGGGCTTTCACGTGCAGCCCTCGGACTACGAAGGGCAGGGGATGCAGATCGATGTGACCTCTTTCGTGGGCTTCTTCATCTCGGCGGATGCGGTGCGGCGCATCGGCTATCCTGACCCTGATCTTTTCATCTACGGCGATGACGGGCTTTATACTCTGGGGCTGACCAAATCGGGCGGCCGCATTGGCTTTGAACCTGGCGTGCGGTTCGAACACGACCTGACGACCTTTGTGCCAAAGGCGGGCGAAGAGCAGGCGCAGCGCGGCCGCCTCATCCCCCTTTGGAAGGTCTATTACTATCACCGCAACCTGCTTCTTCTGTATCGGATGGCGGCGGGGATCTGGTTCTGGCCGGTGATGCTGGTGATCCTGCCCAAATGGCTTTCAAAGGTGCGCGCCCACGCAGGCGAACGGCGCGCCTTTCTGCGGCTTATGGGCCGGGCGGTGCTGGACGGGCTCAGACGGCGCACCCATGTGCCCCATACCGAGGTCCTGGAGCTGGCCCGCACAAAGGGGTAGGGCGGGGGAGCCTGGCCGGGATCAGCGGTTCAGGATGTCGCGGTGATAGCGTCCCATCAGCACCAGCCCCAGAAACAGCAGCACAAGGCTGACAAGCGTCACATAGGTGATATTCACATAGGCGGCAGTATAGCTGGGGTAGAAGCCCGTGCGCATCAAGCCGGTGATATGCATCAGGGGATTGTACCACAGGATGTCCTGACCCAGCGGAGGCAGGTCATCATAGAGAAAGAAGATACCCGAGGCGAGGAATAGCGGCCGGGTCAGGATGCCCCAAGTCACATTCCAAAGCGGGTAAAGTCCCATCAGGACGCAGTTCAGCGTGCCCACACCCAGCCCCAGAAGCATCGACATTGTAACGGCCTGGATCACTGGAGGCATATCCAGCACCGTACGGCTGTCGATGACCATTAGAATGCCTGTCAGGAGGATCATCATGACAAAGATACTGGTGAGGCTGTTCAGGATGAACCGGGCCAGGATTGCATCCAACCAGATCACCGCAGGATATTGCAAAAGCGGTTTTGAAAAGCCTAGGGCTCGTGCGCATGTATTTGAAACCTCCATGTAAAGAGTAAAAGGCATATAGCCGCTGGCATAGAACAGCAGAAAACTGGTGCCGAGAGACGGACTCCTGATGATCAGGGAAAACCCGAGGCTGAGGAAGAGAATCGCGGCCAACGGCTCCAGCACCGCCCATATGTAGCCGCCGGGGGTGCGTCCGTAGCGGGTCGACATCTCGCGCAGCATCAGCGCCACCACGGTGCGCAGGCTGGCAAAACGGCGCCGCTTGCTGCCTGCCCGTGTCGGGGGCTGGGCAGGGGGCAGTGCTGAACCCGAAGCGGTGTGCTGTACCCCTGACGGGGCGGCGGGAGGAAGGCTGGCCATATGGGTCCGCTGTGAATGATGGTTGTGAATGGGTTGTCGGCAGGCGATACTATGATCCATAGAACAGGTAATTACAAATGGCTCTGGTGCATCCTCCCGAGCCTTGAGACGGGCACATATGACACAGGATCATCCGGCCATGGGTTTGAAAACATGGGTTTGAAAACGTCGGGTCAGAACAAAACGCGCGCGGCCGGAAAAAGGCCCGCGGCGGAACGCGGCGCCCAAACGGGAAGCAATGTCGAACAGCTGCCTCAGGTGCAGGATGCCTCTGCTGATCTGGATGACGCGCCGGGAAAAGGCAGTGGCGGCGGGGCGCGCAAGAAGCTCAAGAAGCTGCGCCAGAAGGTCAAGGCCACCGAAGCCGCGCTTGAGGCGGCTCAGCAACAGGTGGCCGAAACACCGGCCTACCCCATGGCGCGCCCGGCGCAGATGCGCCGCCGTCACTGGGGGCTTGTGGCCAGTTTCGTTCTGATGGTGCTGGCGCCGCTGGCGGCAGCGGTCTTCTATCTCTGGGCCCTGGCCGAGGATCAGTATATCTCCACCGCCGGTTTCACCGTGCGCAGCCAAGAGAGCGGCGGCGCCACCGATATCCTGGGCGGCCTGGCCAATTTCGCCGGCAATACCACCGCTTCGGACAGCGATATCCTTTATGAATTCATCCAGAGCCAGGAAATGGTGGAAGCGGTGGACAAGACAGTACCGCTGCGGCCGCATTACAGCCAGCACTGGCCCGACGACTGGGTGTTCTCGCTCTGGCCCGATGCCACGCTGGAACAGATGATCTGGTACTGGCAACGCATCGTCGGCATTTCCTATGACAGCGGCTCGGGGTTGATCGAGGTGCAGGCGGTGGCCTTTGATCCCGAAACCGCCCGGGAGATTACCCGCGCCATCGTTGCGGAAAGCCAGACCCGCATCAATGAGCTGAACGAGCAGGCGCGCGAGGATGCCATGCGCTATGCCCGCGAGGATCTGGACGAGGCGCTGGAGCGGCTGAAAGGCGCGCGCGAGGCGCTGACCCAATTCCGCACCCGCACCCGGATCGTGGATCCGGCGGCGGATATCCAGGGCCGCATGGGGGTGATGAACAACCTGCAGCAGCAGCTGGCCGAGGCGCTGATCGAATATGACCTGCTGCGCGGCACCGTGGGAGAGAATGACCCGCGTTTGAAAAAAGCGCAGCAGCATATCGATGTGATCCGTGAACGCATCAATATCGAACGGCAGACCTTTGCCTCGACCAATACCGATACCGGTGCTGTGGGCGAGGATTACCCCTCGCTGATCTCGGAATTCGAACGTCTCACGGTGGATCTGCAATATGCCGAGGAAACCTACCGGGCGGCGCTGACGGCGCTGGAGGTGGCCCGGGATGAGGCCACCCGGCAAAGCCGTTATCTGGCCACCTATATCAAGCCGACCCGGGCCCAGGAATCCGAATACCCCAACCGCCCCATGCTGGCGGGGCTGGTCGGGTTGTTCCTGCTCCTGACCTGGTCGATCCTGGCGCTGATCTACTATTCGATCCGGGACCGCAGCTGAGCCGGACCCCGGGGAGCACAAGAGCATGATCCGCTTTGAGAACCTGACCAAGAGCTTCTGGCTGCACGGCGAGCGCAAGATTGTCATCGACAATCTCAACCTCACCCTGCCCACGGGGCGCTCCCTGGCGCTTCTGGGGCGCAACGGGGCGGGCAAATCCACCCTGCTGCAGATCATCGCCGGCACCATGCGCCCGGATCACGGGCGTGTTGTGTCCGATGGGAGTATTTCCTGGCCGGTGGGGCTGGGGGCCTCCTTTCACCGGGATCTCACGGGGGCCGAGAACGTCCGCTTCATCGCCCGTATCTACGGGGTGGATACCGAGGATCTGGTCGCTTTCGTCGAGGATTTTGCCGAACTGGGGAAATTCTACCACATGCCGATGCGCAGCTATTCCTCTGGGATGAAATCCCGGCTGACCTTCGGGGCTTCGATGGGGATCCGCTTTGACACCTATCTGGTGGATGAGGTGACAGCGGTGGGCGACCGGACCTTTAAGAAGAAGAGCCGCGAGGTCTTTGCCGACCGGATGCAGCACTCCAGCGCCATCATGGTCAATCACTCGATGGGGCAGGTGCGCAAGTTCTGCGATGCCGGCATCGTGCTGGAACATGGCCGGATGCAGTATTTCGAAGATCTGGAAGAAGCCATCGCCGTGCATGAAGCGATGCTGTCCTGAGCCGGATGCCTGCGGTGGCTCGAAGGATCTGCCCGGCCTTGTTGTCCAGGGCAGGCCTTCTCCCGGTCAGGCTGTCTGGACAGCGTTTTTGCCCTCGTCAGCCGTCGCCATATCCTCGGCCAATGTCTGCTGCCAGTAGCTTTGCGTGGTCATCTCGTCATAGCCCTTGCGATAGGCCGCCTGCAGCGCGCTGTAGGAACGGCGGAAGGCCAGCAGGGTTGTGAACATGCGCCAGGCCAGCGAGAAGAACTTCGCCTTGGACTGGGTCACCACATAGCCCTTGTCGCGCTGGGTGTTGAGATAGGTCAGCTGGGCGCCGCCAAAGGCGGGCAGAACCAACCCGCGGTCGCCGATTTTCAGAACCTTGCGGTCTCCGAGCATGTTCCAGAAGGGGATCAGGTGGCCATTGAGGGTGAAGAGCCCGAAATAATGACGCAGCCGACGGGGCATTTTGCTGAACCGGCGGCGTTCCCGCGCGTCCAGCACATCGATTTCGCGCCAGGCTTCGTCCTTGACCAGGGATTTGATCCGGGCGCGGCGCTCAGACATGTCGATGTTCTCGTCAAAGAACTCCGGCCCCTTCATCACATCGTGCCATGCCAGAAGCTGGGCTTCGGCGCTTTCGTATTTGAAGCGCAGCATCGAGCGCATCATGAAGCGGATGGCGATCTTGGCGGTGCCAATGGCACTGCGGTTCAGCCGCTCAAAGACCAGGTGATGCATCAGGTGGTTGCGCAGATCCAGATAGAGGGTCTGGGCGCTTTCCTTTTCGGTAAAATCATCCTGGAAGGAGACCACGCCGCTGAGCGTGACAATCTTGAAATCATTGGCCAGCGAAAAGCTGATGTCATCGCCGCGCACGAAGAAGGGAAAGGGGTGATGGCTGACTTTCTGGATCGGGAAGGCAAAGAACCACCAGCCGCCGTAAAGGGTTTTGGATTGCGGGCGGGACGATTCAAACTCCATCTTTGCCACCTGACCCAGGTCACGCAGGTCGGTACCATTGTGCAACGGATGGCAGGAGCCGTCGAAATAGGCACCGTTTTCCCACATTGCCCATTTGTGGGTGTTGTTGATCATTGCCCCCGAGACGGCCGCATTGGGATCTTTCACCAGCGCCAGGAAGATATAGGTCCGGACAAGGTTCTCCATGTGGAATGAGGCATCATCGTCCATGAACAGGCAATGGGTAAACCCGCCCTGTTCCGCCTCCAGCAGGCCGCGGGCAAAGCCGCCGGCGCCGCCAAGGTTGCTGTTCGGATAGGGGCTGACCTTGTCCGAGGCGGGAATGTCGGCGCTCTTGCCATTGTCGACCACCTGCACATGCAGCTGGTCCCCATGTTCAAAGGTTTTCAGGAAGTCTTCGAGCCGGGCAACGGTACGCCGCACGTCGTCTTCGCGCTTGAAGGTGGTGATGGAGACGGCCAGGCGTGGCCAGGCTGCGGGCTGATCGGCGGTGGCAAACCGGCCACCGGTCAGCGTGACCTCATCCCCGAGCGCGATCACTTCGAGGTAGAGGATGCCGCCGTGTCCCTTGACGGCAAACTCCGAAAGGTCGATCTGGAACGGCGTGCCGTCCTGCAGTTCGGCGATTTCGCTGTAGACCACATCCCAGGACCGGTTTGGATGGGCCAGGACCACCTTGATTTCGGCCTTTCCGCTGCCTGACAGTTCGGCAAAGAGGCTGTTCAGATCACAGCTGGCGTTCCATTTGCCAAGGTTGAAAAGGTTGAAATAGGTGCCGAAACAGATGCGGCTGCCACGCGGCAGCAGATAGCTTTCCGTGCTCTGGGAATACCCCACCGCCCCATCGGCATGGTAGTAGAGCATATGCTCGGTGCAGATTTCGCGTTCGGGAGTGATGAAGTTCTGCAGGGTGAGCATAACGTGAAAACCTCTTACGGGATCAGGTCTGACCGGGTGGCTCAGAAGGATTTCTGAAGGGTGCGGATATAGGTTTGCAACTCCGGCTCCGGCATGGCGTCCGGGTCCAGGGCCATCAGCAGCTGGCGTGTTGCGTCTTCCTCGGGGACCGGGCGGCAGGCCTGCATCTGATCGATGTCCGGGAAGAAGGCCTCCTGTCCGGTCAGTGCGCTGAGGTAGGTGTGTATCGGGGCAAAGGCCTTTGCCATCTTCTGGCGCTGCGGGGCGCCGAACATTTCGACATCGCTGTTACGCACCGGGGACAGGTCGTTGCCGTGCTTTTGCAGATAGACCGACAGGGCATGGGCTGCGGGACGGGCAAGCTCCTTATTGGCCCGCCGCATGATGGCGAAGGCGGCGCGGGGCAGGCTGGGGTTGGCCCGTCCCGGAGGGATCATGTCGTCCGGCACGGCAAGATCTGTCTGGGCGACAAAGTCTTCGGTTGACCCGCCCGCAGCCAGGATGTCGCTGTAATTGCGCAGGATCAGCTGCGCGTCAGGCATCCGCTCGGTCCAGGCTTCGACCACGAGGCGATAGTTGAAGTGGATCGTCTCCTGGTATTGCTTGAAGCCATCGCCCTGAAGGGGGGCGGGTTTTTCCCCGACTTTCAGGCGCTGGCCATGCCAGGAGATCATGTAGTCATCGGGTCTGCGCAGGGCGCAGTAGATCTGGATCTCTTTGGTTGCCTTCGGCAGGTGTTTTGCCAGCCGGGTGATGGTATTGGGGTCGACCTGGCCAAAATTGGCAAAAGCCTCGGAGCACAGGATCAGGGTGTCAGGCTGCAGCATGTCCGCCTGATTGTTGATCGCGCGGAACATCTGGCTGGTCCCGGGCAGGGCCTGGAACTGAGGCGGGACTGACCGGTCCGAAACATCGGAGATCATGCGGTAGGCCAGCGCGCTGTGGGGTTCACGTATGTTCACGTGTTGGCCCGCGCGCTGGTCGCCTGCGCCAAGCGCTTTTTTCAGGTTGTTTGCAAACCCGCGGGTTTCGACAGCTGGATAGAGGATCCCTGCCTTGGCCAGTTTGCACCAGTTTTGCGACAGGTAGGCCTGCAGTGCGGTTGACCCGACCTTGTGGTGGCCAATGTAGAGAATGACTTTCATCGCAGCTTCGCGTTAGACCCATGATTTTTGCAGTGTTGTTATTGTAAAATCCCCTTGGGGGAAAGGAGATATCACGGGGGCAAAGGGTTTCCGGATCGCGGGGCTTGACAGGGCTGGTTTCCTACTCTGTACAGAGGGCAAAAGCCCTGCATCAGAGGGTTGTCAGAGGGAGCGGTAAATGGTCAGGGAAATCGTGTTTCACCTGGGGGACTGCAAGACCGGCACGACGTCGGTCCAGTCGGTGCTTGCGACCGGGGCCTGGCACAGCGCTGCAGCGCAGATTTGTTATCCGGCCCGGTTCAACCATATTCCCCTGGCCAAGACCCTGTCGGTGGACAGTGAAAAACCATTCCGGGACAAGCGGTTCCAGGCTCTGCGCAAGGACTTTGACAGCAGCGATGCCAACATCGGAGTGGTCTCGGCCGAGCATTTCGAATTTGTCGACCCCAAGGCCCTGAAGGCGGCGATCGAAAAGCATCTGCCTGCCTATGCCGGACGTATCCGCCTGGTGGCCTATGTGCGTCCGCATGCGGACCGGCTGGTTTCAACCTTTGCGGAGCGCTCCAAGAAGGGCCTGTTTCAAAAGCCGCTGGCGGCCATGCACAAAAAACTGGCAGAAGACGGGCTGTTGTTCTACACCCCGCGCTTCCAGGCTTGGCGCGAGGCCTTCGGCGAGGCTTTCACTCTGCGCCCCTTTCTGCGGGACGCTTTGTATCGGGGCGATGTGGTGCAGGATTTTTTCCGTTTTGCCCTCTCTGGTGCCGATTTCACCCTGACCCAGCCCAGCCAGCAGAATGAATCGCTGAGTGTCGCCGATGTGGCAATGATGCGGCGGCTGCACAACCGCATCCGCCATCTGGGCGGTGGCGGCAAACCTCTGCGTCAGGCACAGCAGGCGCTGGGGTGGTATCTGTCGGATATCCTGGCGGCGCTGCCCGCGGTGGAAGGGGCCGAGAAACCCCGCCTGCATCGCAGTCTGGCCCATCAGGTGGTTGAGACCTACAAGGCCGATGCGGCATTGCTGGATGAGCAGTTTTTTGACGGTCAGCCGCTGATGCAGCAGGCGCTGGCCGCGGCGCCGGAAAAAGCGGTGGAGGCGCCGCAGTCGTTTCGGGCGGTGGATCATTTCAGCGCGGCGGAATTGCGCCAGATCGAGGCCTGGGCGCAGTTGATCACCCGGATGATCTCTGCCGATGGGGATCACTTCATGTGGGCGGTGCGCCCGGAGGCGCAGCGCGGTCCGAAACCGGGGCGGGGCTGATCGGGCACGCCGCGCGAAAGATCAGCTTTCGATGAGGGCGCAGGCTTCTGCCAGAAGGGTGCTGATGCCTGCTGCATTGTCGGGCTGAGGCGCATCTGCCCCGGCTTTTGTCCGTTTCGTCTGTCGGTAGTGCCGGTGCCATGTTTCCAGATCAGCCGGTGTCTGCGCGCTGATCCTGTTCGAAATCTGCCGCAGGCCCTGGCGCTGTGCCGGGCTGAGGCGACTGTCCGCAGCTATCGACTGGTCGGTATGGGTTGCGCTTTCAGCAGCGGCTGCCAGTGCCTTGGTCATGGGGGCGCCTTCGAAAAACGCCGCGTCCAGTGCCGCCGCATCTTCCTGGTAGGCGTCTTGCAGCAGGGGGATCAGGCTTTGTGGCATTTTCAGGCGCGGGCCTGCGGCGCTGGGGCCGCGGGCCAACCGGTCCGCAAGGTTGATACAGAGCGCATGACGCAATTCGCGCGTCAGCCCGGCCTGACGCAGGACTTTCTGGATCAGTTGCAGGCTGGCCAGGTGATCCAGTGTCGGAGATTCATTCACCTGCGGGCCTGCGCTGATGGTGATCGGCCCGCTGCCCAGTGCAGTGTGCAGGAAATCTGCCACGACATCGCCCTGATACAGGGTGTCCCGCAGAAAGGGGCGCAGGGTAAAATCATCGCCGAAGACCTTGCGCCAGGCCGTAAAACGCGGAGTGTAGATGAATTTTTCTTGTCTGATCTGAGCCTTGCAGAAGGCGCTGATGTCCTGCTGTAGCCCACGTGTTTTGACACGTTGTGCGTAGGTCGACAGCATCCGCGCAGCATGCGGGCGCACATATGCAATCACCCTTACGCGTCCGGCGTAGTCCGGCAGATATTGTTCAACGGCGTCTTTCAGGGTTTCGGGTGCGACAAAGGCGAAATGCTCTGCCGACAGAACTGCCGTCTTTTCGGGCTGCTGACGAAGCCAGTCCGCCGTTTCTGCAAACTGATGCTGGCGCTGCGGGGCGGGGGCATCGGCATAGAGCGATTTGGCCAGGGGGATGGCGTTGAGCCGGTCCGGGTAGGCCAGATCGTGTCCGGGACAGGACCAATTGCCATCAAACAGAGTTTGCTGGATTGAAGAGCTTCCGGTTTTAGGATCGCCAATGTGGAAAATCAGCGTCTTGCTGTGCGGGATGTTGGTCATCGGAGCGCGTCAATCTCTGGTATGAATCCATCTTTGTCTATTGCATTTGCATCAGGCACACAATCAGCCGGACGGGCGGTTCCGCCCCCTTGCGGCAAGGGCGCATTTCGCCTTTAAGGTGGGCAGGTTTTGGGCAAAGGGAACAGGCGTATGGCAGCAGGAAAACTCCTCATGGTGGGTGCGGGCCTATCGGGTGCGGTGATCGGGCGGCATCTGGCCGAGGCAGGCTATGACATCACCGTGGTGGATGCGCGCGATCATATTGGCGGCAACTGCCACACCGAGCGCGACGCGGACACTGGTGTCATGGTGCATATCTACGGGCCGCATATCTTCCACACCGATGATGCCGAGGTCTGGGACTATGTGAACACCTATGAGACCTTCCTGCCTTACAAGAACCGGGTGAAGACCACCTCGGTCGATCCCAAGGGCCAGCGCGGCGTCTTCTCGCTGCCGGTGAACCTGCACACCATCAACCAGTTCTTCGGCAAGACCCTGCGCCCGGAAGAGGCACACGCCTTCATCACCGAGGAACAGGCCGATACTTCGATCTCCGATCCGCAGACCTTCGAAGAACAGGCGATGCGGTTCGTGGGCAAGGACCTTTATGAGGCCTTCTTCAAGGGCTACACGATCAAGCAATGGGGCGTGCAGCCCTCTGAACTGCCGGCCTCGATCCTGAAGCGCCTGCCGGTGCGTTTCAACTACGACGACAACTATTTCTTCCATAAATTCCAAGGCATGCCGGAAAACGGCTATACTTCGATGATCGAGAAGATCCTTGACCACCCGGGCATCACCGTGCAGCTCGCGACCACATTCACCCGCGAGATGGCCGAAGGCTATGACCACGTGTTCTATTCCGGCCCGCTTGATGGCTATTTCGACTATGAGCTGGGCCGTCTTGGCTATCGCACGCTGGATTTTGAACGTTTCACCCATGAGGGCGATTACCAGGGCTGCGCGGTGATGAACTATGGCGAGGAAGCGGTGCCCTATACCCGCATCACCGAGCACAAGCATTTCAGCCCCTGGGAAGAGCACGAGGAATCGGTACTCTACCGCGAATATTCCCGCAGCGCCGAGCCGGGCGATATCCCCTATTACCCGATCCGCCAGGTGAAGGAGAAAGCCCTCCTGGCCGATTACGTGAAGCTGGCGGAACAGACCGAGGGCGTCACCTTTGTGGGGCGCCTTGGTACCTATCGCTATCTCGACATGGATGTGACCATCCGCGAGGCGCTGGACACCGCGCGCGGCTTCCTTGAGGCCGCCGAGGCGGGCAATGCGGCCCCGGCCTTTGCCGTGGCGCCGCTGTAAGCCGGTACGAAAATGAGCAGGTGAGCATGGCAAAGCGTCTTCTTCTGCACGCGGGTATGCATAAGACAGGGAGCTCTTCGATTCAGGTCTTCCTGAACGGGGCGGACTTGCAGAATGCGACCTATCTCCAATGGAGCAAGCCGAACCACTCCATCCTGTTTGTCACGCTTTTCGCGGATGAGCCGGAAATCCATTGGGTTTTCCGGCAGCAGGGCGTGTCGCCGGAGGAAATCGCCAGGGAACGGGCCCGTCTGCAGCTTGATCTGCGTGAGCAGATCACGGCCTCCCCGCAAGAGACGGTTCTGTTTTCGGCGGAGCGTATTTATGGAGCCAGCCGGGAGGACCTGCAGCATTGCAAAGCTTTTTTTGCGCCCTTGTTCGATGAGATTTCCCTTTACTGCTACATGCGGGAACCGCTCAGCTTTGCGGCCAGCATGCTGCAACAGCGGTTGAAAACAGGTGGTGTAATCCCAGGACCGAAAGCATTGCTGCCTAATTTCCGCAGGAAGGTCAGCAATATGGATCGGGTTTTTGGCGCTGAAAATGTCAAAACCCGCCTGTTCAAGGATCCACAGCGTCCGCAGCAGAACGTGGTTGCTGATTTCTGCGACTGGACCGGTGTGAGGACCGCAACCCCCGCGGCTCTGGAGGTCAACCGATCCCTGTCGGCTGAGGCGACCGCACTGTTGTATCTGTTTCGGAAATACTCCGGCTTCTCGTTGTCTTCGCAGCAAGCCGTGGCGGCCAGCCGACAGCTGGTCAAAGTTCTGATGAAACTGCCGGGACAGCGGCTTGCGCTGACGCCAAGCTTCTTTGGAGGAGAGACTGAGGCCATCGAGGCGGATCGCGACTGGATGGAGCAGCGCATGGCGGCGCGCTTTGTAACAATGTCACCAGGGCAGGCGGTGTGTCTTGGCAGTTTTGACGATCTTGAAGCTTTTGGGCGTGAGGTCTTTCAGCAGCGCAGCGGTCATCCTTTCAATGAAGATGACTGGGCCGGAAATGTCATGAAACCCAAGCGTTTCCTGGCAGCGTTGAATTGATCCGGCTGGCCACGCCACACAGGTTAAATACCATTTGAGGACATGATGGATGGACAGAGATATCCTTTGGCTCGGTCTGCATAAAACCGGCACGACCTTCCTGCAAAAATCCCTGGATCTGTCACAAAAGGCCTTGCAACAGGCGGCAATCCATTACGTTGATCTGGATGAGTTCCGCCGCCGCTGGACCCGGCCGCTCCTGCACAAGAACCATTCCGAGGCCCCGGCCGAGGCGTGCCTGCCGGAGGGGACGGATCGCTGGCTTGTATTTGACGAGAATATTCTGGCGCTGGTGCAGCATGGTCTGACACGGCGGGGCTTTTATCCCGATGCGGGGCCGCGAGCACGCACCATTTCCGAATATCTGGGCTTGAAGGCGCCGCGGATTGTCCTGGGCTTGCGTGGCTGTGCCAGCCTTGTTCCGTCTCTTTACTGTGAAGCTCTCAAATCGACGCCTTTCAAGACGTTTCAGTCCTTTCTGATGCAGTCGGTGGAAGAGATGAGCTGGCTGCCTCTGATTGAGCGTTTGCAGGCGGCTTTTCCCGACAGTGAGCTGGTGCTGTACCGGGCCGAGGATCTCCCTGGACAGGAGGGACGTCTCTTGTCTGCCGTCACGGGGGTGCCGACAGCGGCTTTCACCTTGCTGGACAAGCCCGAGCGGGTTGGCTTTTCCCATGCGGCGGTGAGCCATCTGCATGAACTGGCTGAGCAGGGGCCGGTCAGCAGGGATATGGTGCGAGAAACGGTCAGAAATCTGCCGAGAGGGCCGGAGCGGCCGGGCTATGCCCCCTGGTCGCCCGAGGATCGGGCCATTCTGGATGCAAACTATGCCCGTGACATTGCTATCCTGCGCAAAAGGGCACGTACCGCCCACGCTGGACCGCGGCTTACATTTCTGGACCTGGCCGAGGCGGAGTGAGCAGCCAAACTCGGGGAGACCGCATGTCGGATGGGCCAATCAGGCGCTTTCGGGAGGAGGCGCCCACGTGCTTGTCAGGGCCTGGAATTGCTGAACCTCGAACAGGGCTGACACTTGGTCTGCCGTCTGGGCGATGGCGGGGCGGAGCGCGTCATTCATACCAAGGGTGAGGCCGGTCACCTGCTCTGTAAGATTGTCGACCTCCTGTTGCAGCCCGGAAAGGGTTCTGCCCTGCTCTGCCAGCAGCCAGCTGTTGGCAACGCCGGAGATATCGCCACGGCGGAGGGCTGCTGCGGCGGGAAGAATGGCACTCTTGGCAAAATGAGGCTCGATCGCCTGCCAGACAGTTTCGGGGATCGATGCAAGAATCCGGGCAGCCCGATCTGCATAGGGCCATTGGGCAGGGCTACGCAGACGTTCCACATGCCAGGACATGTTGTTGAGGAGCCAGCGCAGGGCTGCCGCCTCAAGTTCGGGCTCTGCGGGGGACGGCAGGCTGGCCTGGATCGTGGCGTAATGGTCGAAGAACGCGGCGAGCTCTATGCCGGTGGATGCCATGGTCTGGCCGGGACGATTGATCCGATGCTGGCAAAGGACCTGGTCGCAAAAGGCGATGGAGGCGGCTTTTAGACAGACTTCCCAGTGGAAAGGGTTGTCTTCGAAGAAGAAATCCCCTTCAGGGAAGCGCAGGTCATGGCGGCGCAGGAAATCGGCGCGGTAGAACTTGCGCCAGGGGACTGCGATCATCGCCAGGGCGAGGCCGCGCTTGGCAATGTGATCCTCACCCCGCTGCTGAGCGCGGCGGAGCCAGAGTTTACTGTCGGCCGGGGTGCGATAACTGTCCAGGCCTTCATCATATTCCCGGTAATTTCCGAGTAGAATATCGGGCCGGGTGGTGGCAAAGGCGCGGCGGCAGGCGGTGAACCCGGCAGGCACCAGCCAGTCGTCTCCATCGACAAAGAACACCGCTTCGCAATCTGGATCGGACAGGGCTTCATACAGCCCGACATTTCCTGCGATCCCGACGCCGCCCATCGTATTGCTGCCCAGAAGCACCGGCGTCAGCGTGACCCCCGGGGCAAACCCGCTTTGCTCCATCAGAGCATGGATCTCTTCAGCGGTGCCATCGGTGGATCCATCGTCGACGAGAATGACCCGGTCACCGGCGCGGGCACAGGCGGCCAGGCTGGTGAGGCACCGCTCGATATAAGGGCGCACGTTGTAAGTGGTGATGATAAAGCTCAGGGGGATGTCAGCTGTTACAGGCTTGGCAGTCATGGCGCTTGGCTTTCCAGAAAACGGTTGAGGCGTCTGATGAGCCGGGGGTCGCGCCGGGCAGCGAGGGTGACGACAGGGAGAGAGAGCCGGGTCCGCAGGAAAGTATGTGCCTTTTCATGAAAGGGCGCGCGAAAACGCTCTTCCAGGCCTGAGAGGATCCAGTGAAACAGGTTGAGGTAGAATTCGATAGCCGCGTCGGCATAGGTTGCGACAGCGTGAGGGTTGGCGGTGATATCGGCCTGTATCACCTCCAGCGCGGTAAAAACCTCAAGCCGCTCGGCACCTGAGCGGTTGGTCAGCCGTTTGCCCGTATCATGCACGAAATGCTCACAGCAAATCCGAGATGAGGCCAGGATGTGCTTGGCGCGCAGCATGCTTGTCCAGTGCAGCTCTACATCATTGTGGACCATGATTTCGGTACAGCGGATCTGCTGCGTTCGCAGGAATTCGCTGCGGTAGATTTTGTTCCAGGGATAGGCGGAAATCCGGCAGATCCGTGCTGCCTGAGAGGTGGAGAGCAGGCCGGGCGTATTGGTAACGGCAATGCTGTCCCAGTGGCGCTGATCGCTTTGCAGGGGAGCCAGCTCCCCGGCCGCGCGGCGGCGGCTGTCTACGTGGCGGAACAGGCAGAAATCGAACTGAGGGGTTTGCGGCCGGGCAAGGTCGCAAACAAGCGCCTCAAGACCAGGGAGCAGGATATCGTCAGAGTCAAAGAACAGCACATAGGGTGCGGTTACCTGCTCCAGGCCAATATTGCGGGCATGACCAGCGCCGCGGCGGGCATCGCTGCGCAGCCAGATCAGGCGCGGATCTTTTTCGCAGCCTTTTGGAAGATCGATGTGTTTCGCATCACAGGGGGGATCAGACAGGTCATCGACAATGATGATCTGGCTGACATAAGGGGCCGCCAGCAGCTGGGGCAGCAACCGGACAAGGCCGTTGGCATCGTTCCAGACCGGAATGACAACCGCAAGGCTGAAGGGCGCATCGGAAGAAGTCATAATATGGCTTAGACCGTGAACAGCCGCATGTCCTGCAGATCAATTTCACCGGTTTCAGGACGGAAGAAGAGGATCAGTTCGCGCCATGGCGCGGGGATGGACAGTTCAGGATGAGTTTCGATTTGCAGCGCATCCAGATGCAGGCTGGGTTCGGCATAGGAAATGGCTGTTTTTCTGAAGAAGGTATCGGAGAAGCCGCCCTCTCCGGGCGTGCGCAGGCAGGGGCGGAAGGTGGTCGAGCTGGGGGCCATGCTGCGGCAGGCCAGGCCTATGATCATCTTGTCCGAAAGATCGATTTCGCCAAGCTGGATATGCAGGGCCACCCAACGTGCGGTTCCCTCGACCGTGAACTGGGCTGACAGCAGGCTGCCGGGGCGGCTTTCCACCTCTGCGCGGATCGTTGCGTCGGGATCGAAATCAAAGAAAATCCCGGGAACCAGGGGATCATGTGGCGCCAGGGGGGCGGTGGGCCGCTCCAGCAGGCGCAGGGAGGCGAGGAGAGAGTTGCCGGCGGCCTCGGGTCCGAGATCTAGGCTGTGAGTCATGCACTGTCCTTCATGGTTGGCCGGGGGCGCAAAAGATACCCGGGACTTAAGGGAGGGGTGTTTACATTGTCAATCACAGGGAGAAAACCGGGGAGCGTCAGAAGATCTGCCTGAGGCGCGCCAATATGGTTGAGGCCCGTGCATCAAAGGTATGGCGATGGCGAACCAGCGCGTGCAGGGCGACTGCGCGACGGTTCCGTTCGTCCGGGTGATCCGCGAAATAACGGATCGCGTGGCTAAGGTCTGCGGGGTCGCTGACCTGGGGCAGAAGGCCGCGGAACATTTCGGACCCAGAGAAGTGATCGGAGATCGGAAAGCCGCGTGCCATAGCGATATCGAAAAGCCGATTGGAGACGAAACCGCGGGCTGCCATGTCTGGCCAGTGATCGTTCAGTACGATATCCGCGCGCCGATAGTAGCTGCCGAGCTGTTCATTCGGCACGTTTTCGGCGACGACATGGGCGGCAGCGGGAGTGTCTTCCCATTCGGCGCCGTAGATCGACAGCGGATGGCCCGCTTCCAGCGCTGCGGTCACGATCCAGCGTTCAGCCCTGCGCGAGTTGCCGACAAAGAGCAGTTCATTGGCGGGCAGGGATTCTTCGGAGACGCGGCATTCAGCATCTGGTGCAAAACGGTATTGGTCACTGCATTGCATGAGTGTCGAAACGCGGTTTCCAAGGTCTTTCTTCAGTTTCCGGGTATGGGACTGCGAGGCAACGAAAACATGGTCATAACGCGCCAGCTCATCTAGTTTGATGCTGTCAGGGTGGCTCAAAATCCACATGAGATTCACCGGTCCTGGCTTGGGGCGGCGTCGGCGGACACCCCGGAGCAGAAGAGTCGCGTCCGGAGCGGGGTCTTCTTCTTCCAACCAGTGCTCGGCGAGTACAATCCGGGGCTGGGCTCCGGCCCGTTGCAGGGCCGCGGCGAGGCTTTCGGCGAAGTGAAAATCGCCCCATCGGTGTGCGCGCGCAAGATCGGGTGCGGGGCAGCGGATGGTGATCCGCGGCGGGATCTTGCCCAGCCGCAGCTGTGCGCGGCGCGACAACCGGTGTCCTGCCGGTGCAGACAGGCGGGCCGCTGCCTGCACCGGCAGGACAGGCGGGAGGATCAACAGGCGCGGCTTCGCAGCCTCGGTGCGAACCAGATCGGCCAGTGCTTCGGAACCGGCTCCGGGATCGGCGGCGACAAGGCGCAGGCGGGCCTTGTCCAGTTCCGGGCCGAAATGCTGAGCCACGGTGCGAGTGGTTTCATGGCCTGGGCTGGTGTCGAGCAGGATCAGGTCTGGCGCGTTGGCTGCTGCGGTCACGTGTTCAAGGTGGCGCGTGAGCCACGCCAGCACGGCTGTGCTCTGCGTCCTGGCGTTGGCCAGGATCAACAGGCTGCGGTCTCTGATGCGAGACATGTCGCATATGCGGCGCGGGTCGGGATCCAGGGCGTTTGCCCAGCCTTCACGGGCATAATGCAGGATGGCGGCTTCTTTCGGGGCGCTGCGGTTTGCGCTGAGAGCCTCGTAGCCCTCCGGGTCGAACCAGGGTGCGGGGGCGTGATCTGTCTGCCAGCCACCGCGCAGATGCGCCAAGAGAGCATTGTCGTTCTTTTCGGCATGATCGAGCGGATCAAAGAAGGCGATCAGCCGTAAAAGAGTTGCCGGGGTCGGACAAAACGCGCGGTAGGGCCTGAGCAGTGTCGGCCAGGTGCCCGGGGTGTCCTCATGTTGTTTCAGCAGCCAGACTGCCGCCGGTCGCGCCGTGGAGAAGGGAATGCGATGTAGTTGTGACAATCTCTGGGTGAGGCAGGTCACCTCAATGAGGGGGCCGGGGGGAGTGGTGCGCATGTCATTTTCATTTCGCGGCATATTTGAGCGATTATCAGAAAACAGTCAGAATGGCGGCTGATATGTCTTCGTTACACGATGCTCAAAGATTGTATTGTGGGGATTAGTAGGATAGCCGTCCGGTAGTTTTAAAATAAGATGTGCTGCATGAAAATAGAGAAGACTTTCTCATCTGAGGAGAGGCCGAAAAATGTCGTTCTGATGTGCTTGAGGTGCCTTGCTCCGTCGCCTTTGGGCGCGCATGAGGACCAAGAGACACCCGGACAAGTCTGGGTGGGTGTCATCCCATAGGAAACGATATCTACCAGCGTATTTCCAAGGCGAGACTTGGGCAAGGCGGGTGATGAGGCGCGGATACTTTCGGAGGTATGTTGAACGAGCGCTGTGCGCTGGCCAACACGCGAAGACATTCAGCAAGAACAACTATGGTGGCGACGTGGTGGCGCTGGTAAGAAGGCGACGCCTTCAGCTTGGGTCGGTATTTGCAGGCAGCAGAGATGGAAAATAACCGATATGGCAAAATCTAAGAGCGCGGAAAAGGTGGGTAATCCTCGCAAGACGAAAGCTGCCAAGGCGCAGGCCGATAGGGAAGCTGTGGTTGTTCTGCCGATGCATCGCAGCGGCTCGAGCGCGCTTTCACGCGTGCTGAACCTGCTGGGCTGCGATTTACCGAAAACCTTGATGCTGGGCAATGAAACCAATCCGACCGGCCATTGGGAGTCGGTAGAGATCCGGGCGCTGAACGATGATATTCTGGCATCAGGTGGGTCGCAGTGGCAGGACTGGCAGGCGTTCAACCCCAACTGGTACAAAACTCCCAAACCGCATGAGTTTCAGGCTCGCGCGCTGAAGGTCCTGCAGGATGAATTCGGATCCTCGAGCCTGTTCGTGTTCAAGGATCCTCGTGTTTGCCGTATCTTCCCTTTCTGGCGCGACACCTTTACTGCCGCCGGGATCGACCCGAAGATCATTCTGACTGTCCGCCACCCGCAGGAGGTTGCGGCCTCACTGGAACGGCGCAAAGACAATGGAATTCCTGTGCTTGTGGGGTTGCTGCTCTGGCTGCGCCACATGCTGGAGGCCGAGGCTGACACGCGTGGAATGACACGGGCGACTGTCTCTTTTGACAGGTTGTTGCAAGACCCGATCGGGATTGCCGAAAACCTGCAAGACGAACTGGGGCTGTTCTGGCCCAGTCTGTCGGAACTACAGGCCGACGTTATCCGCGGTTACATGGATCCATCGCTGCGCCATCACAATGCTGCCGCGGAGGTGGAGCTGGCACGGGCGCCGGAATTCCGTGAATGGCTGGAGGAGGTCTATGAGATCTTCCTGCGCTGGAGCCGGGAGGGCGAGAATAGTGCCGATTACCCGGCGCTGGATACTGTGCGCGCCCGGCTGAACGATCTGGTCGGTCCGCTGCACCAGGTGGTTGGGATTGTGACCTCGCAGGCAAGTGAATTGACCCGGCAGATGGCGGAGATAGGCAGCCTGTCAGAGGCAAAGCGTGCGACAGATGAAAAGCTGACTGAGGCCGTCAACGATCTGCAGGACAAGTTGCAGACGCTGAGCAGTGCTCTGGAACAGCGCAACCAAGAGGCGGAGGAAACGAAAGCCGCCTTGGCGGCGACCCAGGCACAGCTGACTGAGGCCCGTGCCGTTGGTGATGATTTACGTTTAGAAAAAGACCGCCTGGTAGGCGAGTTAGCCACCCGGAACGAGGCTGCCGACGATCTGCAGGACAAGTTGCAGACGCTGAGCAGTGCTTTGGAACAGCGCAACCAAGAGGCGGAGGAAACGACAGCCGCGTTGGCGGCGACACAGGCACAGCTGACTGAGGCGCGGGCGGCAAGTGACGACGTACGCCTAGAAAATACCCGACTGGCAGGTGAGCTTGCAGCCCGGGACCAGGTCATCGACGATCTGCAGGGCAAGCTGCACACTCTGAGCAGCGCGCTGGAACAGCGCAGCCACGAGGCGGAGGAAACCGCAGCGGCGTTGACGGCAGCGCAGGGGCAGATCCGCGAGCAGGAGCAGGCGGCAGATGCTCTGCAGGAGGCGCTGGCCAAGGCCCAGGATGCAGGAAGGGCTGATGCCAGCCGGATTTCCGGGCTGCAGACTGAGTTGGAGACGGTTCGTCAAACCTTAAAAGACCGCGATGGTGCGGTGACGAAGCTGCGCGAGAAAAATGGCCGTCTTGATGCGGAGGCGGCGGCGCAGGCGGATGATATGGCGCAGATGGCACAGATGATCCTAGAAAAGGAAGAGGTGCTCAAACGCCGCAACGCGGAGGCGCATAAGGCCGAAGCGGAGGTGACGGCGCTGCGGCAAGATCTGGAGCGGATCGGGCAGGAGCTTGAGGTACGCTCTCATGCCTTGGCTGCGGCAGAAGGCGAGCGTGAGGCGCTCCTGCGCAGCACCTCCTGGAAGCTTACCGCGCCGCTGCGGCGGCTCTCCATGATGTTGAAACGATAGGTGGGCCGACACAGTGGACAAACAGGAAAAGTGACATGAGCATTGCCGATGAAATCAAGGCGTCCGGGTTGTTCGACCGGGACTGGTATCTGGCGACCTATCGTGATGTCGCTCTGTCTGGAATCCCGCCGATTGCGCATTTCGTCCGCATCGGAATGAAAATCGGTCGCAACCCGGGACCGAAGTTCGACACCCGGCATTATCTGTCACAGGTATCCTCGGGGGATCTGGAGGGGATGGCGCCGGTGATGCATTTCATTCGTGTTGGCCGCGCGCAGGGTTTTGCACCTATTGCGGTAAAGCAGAAAACGGTAGGCAGTCCGCAGGTGGCCAAGGAACCAGTTGCGAATATCGCACGGCCTGCAGGAGCGGCCAAGGAGGTGCCCTCATGGGTGAACCCTTCGGTGACATTTTCCCAAATTCTCCGGGCGCTGGAGATATCGAAGCACCCCGATGCGGTTGCGATTACTTGCTGGGATGGCGGCCATAACCCGATTGGCCGGGCCAAGGTGTTGTACGATATCTGCAAAACCGGTCGTAAGCCGGTTCTGTTTACCTATCATTTCCAAGAGTTCTCTGACGTGATCTGGGAGCCGATCGCGGACGAGGATATCACCGTCGTGCAGATCCCCTGGGCGGAGCGGGCCAAATTCCTCAAGATGATTGCGGATTGTGGGATCGAATTTCCCACGGTCTGGATCTGCAAGTCGCGCTATCCCTCATTTGAGCTTGCTGCGCATATTACCGGCGCCGAGACGCGGGTCATTCTTGATGACGATGACAACGAAGAGCATTTTTCGCGCTCGAAGGCCTCGACCGAGAAATTCTATGGTCGGTTCTCGACATCGCTGACTCGTTATGTGGCTTCGAACCTTGCCAGCCGGTCTGCTGCCAGCGTTACGCTGGCGCGCAAGACCGGCGCGGACATCGTTCGGCATTGCCGCCGCGCGGTGCCGGAGGAGTTGGCGTCACGGACACGTACGCCCGGGCCGCAGCGGATCGGGTTTATCGGTACGGTACGGCCTCACAAGGGGGTGATCGAGGCCGCTCGTGCGATCCGGGATTACAGAGAGCAGCGGCACCGGGATGTGGAGTTTCACGTCTACGGTGATTTCAATCCGCCGACTTTGAAGGATGAATTGCGCGCCCTAGGGGTGACGGTGCGGGACAATATTCCATCGTCGGAGTTGTTTGAAACACTTCAGGGGTTCGATGTTATTCTCACCGGTTACGATGCCGGGGGGACAGACCCCGAGGTAACCCGGTACCAGATTTCGTCGAAAATTGGCGATGGTTTGGCGGCGGGAAAACCGGTTCTGACACCCTATTACGAAAGTGTGGCGGACCTCGAAGATATCGAGGGTCTGTTCCTGTTCACGCAAGACAGTTTCTTTGGTGCTCTCGATAGGGCGTTGGGACATATGTCAGGAGTGAGCCTGCCGGAGCAGTTCACCTATGAGTATGGTTTTGCTGTCTTCGAAGCGCTGGAGGCCCGCGCCGATACCGGCCGGTCGCTGGATATGCTGATGCAACTGCGTCTTGATTCTGACCCGCTGACGGCGGGGACTGAACCGAAGAATCTTGTTTTGGTATGGAAGCAGCAGGATGCTGGTCTTTATGGTCGCCGGGTTGACCAGCTGGCGCGGAGCTTTCGGCTCCGCCACCCCGATACCCGGGTCATCATTCTCGAGATCGCTTCTCAAGGCACATTTGACGACTACCAGAAGTCCAGCAGCAGTTTCGTACGCGATCATGCGCTTCAGTTGCAGGACGTGCCGCAAAAAGAGTTGCGCAAGAAGAGTCCCGCCGGGGGGGTGGAGCTCCACCTGATCCGGAGTCGCTCCAGAGCCATGGTGGAAAAAGATCTGTCGACCTATATGATCGATGAGGGGTTCTACCCCGGGAACACTCTTTTGGTGCTTTTTCCGCTGCATCAGCTCTGGGAGAAGTGCAAAGCCGTGTTCTCCGCCTATCAGACGATTGTCGATGTCGTTGACAATCAGTTGTCCTGGGCCAGCAACGATGCCAAGAGAGAGGCCTATGTGTCCCAATATCTTGACGCGATTTCTGGCGGCACAGAGCTGGTGTTCAACTCGCCGGTCAATATGGAGTTTTTCAGGGAGTCCGGCCTGCTCAGCGGATGGCTTGCGACGGGTGGCACCCCCCGGGTGATTCCGAACTGGTACCATCAGCCGCCGCTGCCGGCGGCGCAGATGGGGGCGGGCACGGCGTCCCGCTTCGGCGACAGGGACGGCAAGACCCACCTGCTCTACAGCGGGAACATGAGCGACCGGTTCGACTGGGAGTTGATCGACAGCCTGGCCAGGACCGATGACTATGTGATCCATCTTGTCGGCTCCGCCGCCCGGCAGGCCGACCGGCTGCAAGAGGTTCTGGAAAACGATCAGGTCGTCTATTGGGGCATCCTGCCGGAGACCCGCCTGGCACGCCTGATCGGGCAGGTCGATATCGGTATCGTGCCGCATACGCTGACGGAGGTTTCCAAATACATGAACCCGCTGAAGGTTGAAATGTACGTGAGCTACGGGTTGCCCGTGGTCTGTACCGAGATCCCGGGTCTTGCCGGGCACGACGGGGTGCATGTCTGCGGCAGCCACGAGGATTTCAAGTCCGCCCTGGAGCGGTTGGCCGCCCATGCGGGCGATCCGCGGCAGCCGCATATTCCCGCCGCGGCGGTGGAATGCGAAAGACAGTATCTTGAGCTGATCGAGCAGTGCCTCCGGTCGCTGCGGCGGGCCGCGGATGCCGGGTGATCGGTGCCGGGAAGGTCGCATGTATCGTGGCGGGCGGGGGAAATACCGTTGTCCTGAACTGTGGACAGGACAAAGGATCGCGGGGCGCCCCCGTCCGGTTCTCTTGCTGCGGCGGCGGGGGGCGGGTATGAGTGGTCCGAAAATCGAACCCTAGCGCCGGAAGCCGGACATGTTCTCCAAAAGGCCCTTTCCCGTCGCGTCTCTTTCTTGAAATGAGGTTACTTTGATACCGAGAGTTGTGCACTTCATTTGGATGACGGGCCAGCTGAGCCGTCTGGAAGATCCCCTCCCTGATGAAGTGGAGGAGCGCCTCGATGAATGGAGGCGGCTTAACTCTTCTTTGGAGATCGTCTGCTGGAGTTGGGAAGATTTTAGAGATCTGGTCTCTGTTGATGAAGAGGGTAGGCGTGTTTTGGCTGCAGTTCAATCATGCCGTTTGATCGCAATGAAATCTGATATAATGCGGCTGGAAATACTTAGGAGATTGGGTGGGGTTTGGTCAGACATGAAAAACAAACCTCAATTCGACTTCATTTCGGAGCTGCCTTTGAAACAAGATGGTTTCCTCGTGGAGCATTGGCCCTTCCCAAAAAAACAAGACACTCGTAATTTCTTTTCAAATAGCCTATTTGGGTGCGCTCCACAAAATGGTTTCATTTCTGAATCGCTGCAGTTTTCTTTAGAGCGGGTTGAGGAAAAGGCGTCTGGTGAGACGATTCCATTTTTGACTGGAGGCGGGGTGTTTACACGGCTCTTTAAGAGGGATCCGGCTGGAGTCGCGGCTGTTGTTAAGGCTGATGTATGCTGGGGTGGGTGGATAGTTAGAAAAGCCATGAGTTATAATGCTGGCAGCAAGCATTGGTCGGTAAGGCAGAAAACTGAACCGCTTTATTGGTGATGATGGTCGTCGGGGCGGATCTGAGTTTATTGGTCTTCCGCAGAAACTCAGCCTTCGGAAACCACATTTTCGAACTAATGTAGCAAGTCAGGTAATAATTCCGAAAGGTTTCTTGATTGGATGAAGGCACATTGGCTCTGTTGCACAAATCGGCTTAAGGCCGCAGTTCCCCTTTCCCCGGACGGACTTATCCCACAGCTTCCGTGACGGGTATTCCGAGCGCGGTGTAGCCGTTCAGGACGGCGATGCGGACCTGGAGTTCGGCGACCTGTCGGTCGAAGTCCCGTGCCATGAGCCGCTGGCCCAGCAACTTGATACAATGCATCTTGGTCTCGACGCGGCTTCGGCGGTGGTATCCACTCCATCGTCGCCAGAGCGCGCGGCCCAGGTATTTCGCCGCGCGCAGGGCCTCATTTCGCGCCACGGCTCCGGCGGTGATCGTCTTCCAGGGCTTCGCGTTCTTGCGGGGCGGGATGACGGCATGGGCACCGCGATCTGCAATCGCATCGTGGCATTTGCGCGTGTCGTAGGCGCCATCAGCCGTAACGCTACCGATTTCCTGGTCCTGCGGGATTTGGTCGAGAAGGTGGGGTAGGATGGGCGCATCACCGATGTGGCTCCCGGTGACTTCGACGGCCCGGATCTCCAACGTTTCTTCATCGATCCCAAGGTGGAGCTTGCGCCAGACGCGCCGCTTCGGGCCGCCATGCTTGCGTGCGTGCCACTCGCCTTCACCTTCGACCTTGATCCCGGTGCTGTCGATCAGCAGGTGCAACGGCCCCTTGGAGCCGCGGTAGGGGATGTTCACGGCCAAGGTCTTCTGGCGGCGAGATAGCGTGCTGAAGTCGGGCACCGTCCAGTTCAGGCCGACCAGCCGTAGCAGGCTCTCGACGAACCCGGTCGTCTGCCGGAGCGCCATGCCGAACAGCACTTTCATCGAGAGGCACGTCTGGATAGCGGCATCGCTGTAGGTCTGCTGGCGGCCACGCCTGCCTGTCGGCGCGGCATCCCAGCTCATCTCGGGGTCAAACCAGATCGTCAGCGAGCCCCGGCGCTTGAGTGCTTCATTGTAGGCTGGCCAGTTCCTGGTCTTGTAGGTCGGGGGTATGGGTCTGCTCATGCATCCCAGCTACCACCCTGGATTCGCGAGATGAATCCCTCACGCGATTTGTGCAACAGAGCCGGCAGCCTTCCGCAACCTCGACGCCGACGCGCGGGCGGATCTCACGACGCGCTATGATGCCCTATGCGCCCATTACCGGATGACGCCGACGCGGAACAACAAGGGGGTGGCGCATGAGAACGGCTCGATCGAAAGCGCCCACGGCCATCTCAAGAGCGCGATCCGCGATGCGCTGCTGATGCGGGGCAGCGCCGACTTCGGCGATCTCGATGGCTACCGCGCCTTCATCGACGAGATCGTGGGGCGCCGCAATGCGGCCCGCGGCAAGCGTATCGCAGCCGAGCGGCCATATCTGCAGGGGCTGCCCCCCAACTTCGACACTTCGCGATGGATTTGAGCCCGGTTTGGCAATGCGGACTTCAATGAAATAAGGGCTTTCCGTGTGTGGAGGGTCAGATTTTGGCGAGAATCCTGTTGTGGCACGTTATGGCG
>NZ_JBDOQR010000041.1:0-42081 GCF_039839315.1 Phaeobacter sp. CAU 1743
GCCCTCACGGGCATGCTGGCTGCGGGTGAGTTCGGTCCAGGCCATCGTGGTCTCCGTTCAGTGTCGTACCCGAACAGAAACACAACCTCCTGAACTCACTCAATTAGTTTCAAATCGGGCTCTCAGCGGCCAGCGCATGGTCTGGGAATAATTGTTGCCGCACCGCGCGCCGCGATAATCACCGAACCGCCCCTTGAAAAACACGCGCCAGCCAGCATATAAAACCTTGATGTAAAAAGGTTTCACATATGCCAGAACAGAATGCTGCCGCCCTTGATTTCCTTCTGAACCGCCGCTCCCGCCCCGCGAAGACGTTGGTCGCACCGGTCCCCAGCCGGGACGAGTTGCAGGTTCTGCTGACCGCCGCCGCCCGCACGCCCGATCACGGCAAGCTGGAGCCCTGGCGCTTCATCGTCATCGAAAAACCCGCCATGGGACGGCTTGCAGAGCTAACCACAGCCGCAGGTGAGCGGCTGGGAAAATCGCCCGAGGATATCGCCAAGGGGCGCAGCCAGTTCGAGCTTGGCCAACTGGCCGTCGCGGTGATCGAGGTGCAGACCGACAGCCCCAAGATCCCGGCCATCGAACAAACCTATTCCGCGGGCGCTGTCTGCCTTGCGCTGCTCAATGCGGCGCTGGCGGCCGGATGGGGGGCGAATTGGCTCTCTGGCTGGGTCAGCCACGACCGCCAGTTCTGCGAAGAGGCCCTGTCGCTGGCGCCGCACGAACGCATCGCCGGCTTCATCCATATTGCCACCGAAGGTACCAAGCCGCCGGAACGCCCGCGCCCGGATCTGGAGCGCATCACCAGCTGGATCAGCACATGATCTTTGACGCTTTTTTCAAGACTCTGGCCCAGACCGGCGATCCGCGCTTTCGCAGGGTTCTGTTTTTGGGTGTCGGTCTGACCTTTGCGCTGCTGATCGCCACATATGTGCTGTTCTTCTTTCTGGTGCAGTGGCTGGTCGGCCCACAGGTCACCCTGCCCCTGTTCGGGGAGGTGACGTGGCTGGACGATATCCTGTCCTTCGGGTCGATCCTTCTGATGATGGGACTGTCGGTATTTCTGATGGTCCCGGTCGCCTCGGCCATCACTTCGATGTTTCTGGATCAGGTGGCACAGGCGGTTGAGGACAAGCATTTCCCTCAGCTCCCCCCTGTCTCTGATCCAACGATCGTGGAGGCGCTGCGCGACACGGTCAATTTCCTTGGCGTGCTGATCGCCGCGAACCTGCTGGCGCTGGTGCTTTATCTGATGTTCCCGCCCATCGCGATGTTCATTTTCTGGGGGCTGAACGGGTTCTTTCTGGGCCGGGAATACTTCACCCTGGCCGCCGCCAGACGCATCGGAATGCCCGAGGCCCGCAAGATGCGGCGCAAGCACATGGGAACCATTTGGATCGCAGGCACGTTGATGGCGATGCCGCTGTCAGTGCCGCTGGTGAACCTGGTGATCCCGATCCTGGGCGCGGCCACCTTCACCCATATATTCCACAGCCTGTGGCGCAGGGTCTGACGGCGAACAGATCAACGGTCCGGGGGCATCCCCCCGGGCCGCGTTTTCTCAAGAGGCGCTATTTTGGATCGGGCAGCCGGTCGAACCAATCGAAATCATTCACGCTGATCACTCCGGACAGGATTATTCCTGCCACGATGGCCCAGATCACGAAGGCCGCGATGGTGGTGATCACCGCCTTCTGCTTCAGATAATGGTTTTCGGGCGCGCCGGCATGGGTGCCGGGCACGATCTCCCCCTTGTCACCTTGTGTCTCAAGCCGGATCGGAATGACGATCAGGAAGGTCATGAACCAGATCACCGCATAAAGCACCAGTCCCGATGTAATTCCCATAGCGCACCTTTATTGTATATCCGCGCGCCGACGTCCGGCGCTGGCCTCAGGTAGCCTCAAACCTGCTCCAGTTCCACCAGGCAACCGTTGAAATCTTTGGGGTGCAGGAAAAGAACTGGCTTGCCATGGGCACCGATCTTCGGCTCGCCAGAGCCCAGAACCCGCGCGCCCTGCGCCTTCAGGTGATCCCGCGCAGCCAGAATGTCCTCAACCTCGTAGCAGACGTGGTGAATGCCACCAGCGGGGTTCTTTTCCAGGAAGCCATTGATGGGCGAGTCATCCCCCAGCGGGTAAAGCAGCTCAATCTTGGTGTTGGGCAGCTCTATGAAGACAACTGTGACACCATGATCGGGCTCATCCTGCGGTGCGCCGACCTTGGCGCCCAACGCATCACGGTACTGAGCCGAGGCCGCCTCAAGGTCGGGCACGGCAATCGCGACATGGTTCAAACGACCGATCATGATGTGTATTCTCCTCTCAAATCCTGTTCGACTTCCTTATGCTGAGACCAGCCAATGGGGGCAAGTGCGCCAATGCGCACGGCGCGCGCTACCGGGCGGCTGCAGAGAACACCGGGCAACCGCAGACAATCATGGGGAAAACCCGCAGCCTTGGCATCTCCTGCATCGCGTTAACCTCTAATTAGCCTCAAATCCATAGCGTCAGTCAGTATCCCGCAAGGAGTATGAGTAATGGACGATTCGGAACTGTTTGCAGCCGCCCACCGTCTCCCGACGAAACGGCGCCCTCTTCTTGGTTTGACCATTCTGGTGGTCGAGGACAGTCGCTTTGCCTGCGAAGCGCTGCGCCTGCTCTGTTTGCGCAGCGGTGCCCGTATCCGGCGCGCCGATTGCCTGAAATCCGCCCGCCGACACCTGAAGGAATACCGCCCTTCCGTCGTGATTGCCGATGTGGGGCTACCGGATGGCTCCGGAACTGAACTGATCGCCGAGATCAATCAGGGATCACCGCGGGTTTCCGTCATCCTTGGCATTTCCGGCGACGAAAGCCTTGAAGAAGAGACGCTCAAGGCTGGCGCCGACGGCTTCCTCGCCAAGCCGATCACCTCACTTGCGGCATTCCAGCATGCGATTCTGTCGCGCCTGCCCGCCGACCGGCAGCCCGCCAGCCTGCAGGACCTGTCGGATGAAACCATCGAGCCGGATTTCCTCGCCTTTCAGGACGATATGGCCCATGCGGCAGATGTTCTGAACGAAGACCATGAAGGCAACACGCTGGACTATCTGACGCAGTTCATTGGCGGTGTCGCACGCAGTGCAGGCGACAAGCCGCTCGCCAATGCCGCGGCAAGCCTTGCCCAGGCCCGCATGGCTGGCCGCCCCATCGGCCCGGATACAGCAATGCTGGCGGGAATGGTGCAGGAACGTCTCGAACGGAAAATCGCGATCTGATATGCTCGAAGTCATTCTGATCGGCTCGGCCACGCTGGCCATCGTGCTCTATCTGCAAGCGCGCCAAGCTGCCCGCGAAATCCGCCAGAACCGCGATCGCAACACGCGGGAACCGATGGTTATCTACCGCCACGAGCATTGACCTCTGCACGGCGAAACAGGCCCCGGACCCCGGGGCCGCTATCGCCGCCTGAAGCGGTTCTATCCTTTTGACCCGACCAGCGCGGCGCACCCTTCAGGGTCACCGCAGCAGGCCAAGATCTTCCTCCATCCGCAGCCCCGGAAACACGGTTTGCTCCAAATCGGCCACCCCTACCCCGGTCAGGCCGCGCAGGATCCAGGCCGCGGGTGCACGCACGTCCGCCGTCGGCATCAGGTCACGCCGGTCATAGAGCGCGGCTTCCTCCAACCCCGGCCAGCGCCCGTAGATCCGGCCGCCGCGGATCGCCCCTCCCGCCAGCAGCATCGCGCCACCGGTTCCGTGATCGGTGCCACCGGTGCCGTTCTCCCGCGCTGTGCGACCAAATTCCGTCATCGCGACCACCGCCGTCTTGTCCCAGACATCGGCGCCGACACCGGCCTTTAACTCCAGCACGGTGTCGGACAACCGGCCCAGCGCCGATTTCAACGCCCTGTCCTGCCGGTTGTGGGTATCCCACCCATTGATCGAAAAGGCCGCAATGCGAGTATCGGCGCGCAATTGCTGCGCTGCGTAGGCCGCGATCTTCAGATGTGCCTCGCCCCGGGTCGGTACCGGCATGGTCATACCACCCGCCATGCCCATCTGCCCGCCCTGCATGTCGTCCTCGCCAGACAGCGGCAGCCCCGGCGCCTCGCGGGAAAGCTCCAGCGCCTCGGACAAGGCGCCGTGAAACAGCGCATCATCCTCCATCAGCAGCCCGACCAGACGTTCGGCCTGCGGGCTCATCATCAGAGCGGCATCCGGAGACCAGTCCGCCACAGGCGCCGCACCATTCAGAAGCTTCATCTCTCCCTGCCCCAGGGCAAAAGCGGTGCGCGCCTCGATCCCGCTTTGCTGCTGCAACAAGCGGTTCAACCAGCCGTCGCGCGCCTGTTCCAGCCCAGGCGTGCCCGCCTCCAGCAGGTCCTGACCATCGAAATGGCTTCGCTTGTCCCGGTAAGGTGTCGACACCGCGTGAACAAAGGCCAACTCCTCGGACCGCCACAGCGGCATCAGCGGCGACAGGGCCGGATGCAGGGCAAAGAACCCATCCAAGTCCAAACCTCCATGGTCCGGGCCGCCGCGCAGTTTCTGCCGCAGAGCGGCATAGGCCGGATCGCCATAGGGCTGCACCACGTCCAGCGCGTCCATGCCGCCGCGCAGGATGATCACCACCAGCCGCCGGTCCCAGGGGGCCGAGGCAAAGCTGACCGGCGTCAGCAGCGGGCTGGCGGCCAGCGAACAGCCAAGCGCAGCGCCGCGTGCAAGGAAGCTTCTCCGGGAATGTCTCATGATCAATCCTCCTGCTAACGGCGCTGAAAGGCCGGGGCGCTCAGCACCAGAGCGACCCCTTCGGCCCGGGTTTCGGCTGCCGAGACGGCAAACAGGACCTTGCCATCGGCAAAACTGCCCAGGGTCGTTCCGGCAAATCCGCGTGGATCGGGAAGATCGGCCACTAGCCGCTGCGGCGCCGCAAAAGCCCAGCGCAGGCGGGCCGACAGGCCCTGCGGCGTGATCCAGGCGGCATCATCCTCGCTCCAGCCATCCGGCCCGGCAGGATCTTCCCATTTCTGTCCCATCAGCGTCAGCGGCGCCGCAAAAATCCGATTGAGCTGCCCGCGCTTGAACCCCGTCACCCGGTCTGCGTCCACCGGCAGCGCCCGGCAGGCCGACGCCACGAAATCAAAGGGCGGCTTTACATTGCGCAGCTCCGGCGCCCAGGCGGCGGGATGCTCCAGCAAGGCGGCGTAGACATCCGGCAGGTAACCACCAGACTGACGGAACCGCTCTGCCACATGCTCAACCAGATCCGCGTCCGGCTGGTCCGAGGTGAAATGCACCGCCAGTTTGCGGGCAATGTGCCGGGCCGTGGCCGGATGACGCGCGAGATCACGCATCGCCTGCAGCACCGGCTCCAACCGCCCTTTCTCTGCGCCATAGGAGCGGCCAAGTACCTGCTCGCTGTCGGGCTCTGCCAGGCCTGGGCGGAAGTTAAACCCTTCTTTGCGATTGAAACTGAGGCCGGTAAAGAGCTCTGCCAATTGCCGCACATCCTTCTGACTATAGGGGCCATCCACCCCCAGCGTGTGCAATTCCAGCACCTCACGGGCAAGGTTTTCATTGAGACCGGCACTACGTTTGCGCCGCTGCGCGACAGGACTGTTCGGCCCGACCGAACTGTTCTGATCCAGATAATGCAGCATCAGCGGGCTGGTCACCACTGCGATCAGCAGATCTTCGAACCGGCCCGGAACATGAGGGCGGATCGCGGTCTCGGCATAGGGGGTTGCCAGATGCCGAAAGGCACCCCGCCGCCCCTTGGCGGTGAAATGATCCGACCAGAACAGGGTCAGCCGCTCCCGCAGGCCGTCAGACGTATCGGCGTAACGCAGCAGCCGCTGGGCAAAATTTTGCAAACGGTCCGTTCGTTTCTGCTGCCGAAAGGTGCGGTAGCGCGCGTCCGCCGCCTCATACTCCGGCTGACCGCGCAGCTTGCGCCGTTCTCTTGCGAGCGCCTGAAACGTCACTGAATCGGCAAAGGCCGCATCAAAATCCTGCACCGGATAGGCGCGCGCCATCTCATCGGCGCCGGTCAGGCGCTGCAACATCGCCTCGGGCGATTGCGGCGGTGCCAGCCGGGGTGACAACCCGCAGCCAAACCGGATCTCGGCCAGTTCAGGATCAAACCGCATCTGTCATTGCTCCGGCCCCATTTTCATTTCGGGATCAACAGGTCTTGATCTCCACAGTAGGCCAGAACCTCCATGGCACCCACACCCATCACTTTTTGATACGCGAGGATTTGCCGGTTCCGTCGCAGCAGGAACAAAAAAGCCCGGAGACCATGCTCCGAGCTTTTTGAATTGTCTTGGTCAAGGCCCTTAGGCCTTACTGATCCTGCGGAATGACGCGCAGTCCCAGTTCCATCAGCTGCTCCGACATCGGCTCGGACGGGGCCGACATCATCAGATCTTCAGCGCGCTGGTTCATCGGGAACATGATGACCTCGCGAATGTTGGCCTCATCCGCCAGCAGCATCACCATGCGGTCGATACCAGCAGCGCAGCCACCGTGCGGCGGGGCACCATATTGGAAGGCGTTGACCATGCCGCCAAAGCGCTTCTCGACCTCCTCCTTGCCATAGCCGGCAATTTCGAAGGCCTTGAACATGATTTCCGGCTTATGGTTCCGGATCGCGCCCGAGACCAGCTCGTAACCGTTGCAGGCGAGGTCATACTGATAGCCGAGCACCTTGAGCGGGTCGCCCTCCAGTGCTTCCATCCCGCCTTGCGGCATGGAGAAGGGGTTGTGCTCGAAGTCGATCTTGCCAGTTTCCTCGTCTGCCTCGTAGATCGGAAAGTCAACGATCCAGGCAAAGGCGAAACGGTCCTTGTCGATGAGACCCAGTTCTTCGCCGATGACAGTGCGGGCGCGGCCTGCAACGCTTTCAAAGGATTTGGGCTTGCCGCCCAGGAAGAAGGCCGCATCGCCCACGTCGAGACCCAGCTGCTGGCGGATCGCCTCGGTGCGCTCGGGGCCGATGTTCTTGGCCAGCGGACCGGCGGCCTCATTGCCCAGAACGATCTCGCCCGCCTTGATCTTGGCGTTGACTTCCTTGACGGAAATGCCCTGCTCCTGCGCGATGGAATCCGCCGACTGCTTGCGCCAGAAGATATAGCCCATGCCCGGCAGACCTTCCTGCTGGGCGAATTTGTTCATGCGGTCGCAGAACTTGCGGCTACCGCCTGTGGGCGCCGGGATGGCGCGCACTTCGGTGCCTTCCTGCTCCAGCAGTTTGGCGAAGATGGCAAAGCCGGAGCCGCGGAAATGTTCCGAGCAATCCTGCATCTTGATCGGGTTGCGCAGGTCCGGCTTGTCGGTGCCATACCACTTGGCGGCATCCTTGTAGGAAATCTGCGGCCATTCGCTGTCGACCTTGCGACCACCGCCGAATTCCTCGAACACGCCCTGCATCACCGGCTGGATGGTGTCAAAGACATCCTGCTGGGTGACAAAGGACATTTCCATATCGAGCTGGTAGAAATCGGTGGGCGAGCGATCAGCCCGCGGATCCTCGTCCCGGAAACAGGGCGCGATCTGGAAATATTTGTCAAAACCCGAGACCATCATCAGCTGCTTGAACTGCTGCGGCGCCTGCGGCAGGGCGTAGAACTTGCCGGGGTGCAGACGGGAGGGCACCAGGAAGTCGCGCGCGCCTTCGGGCGACGACGCGGTGATGATCGGGGTCTGGTATTCGTTGAACCCCTTGTCCCACATGCGCTTGCGGATCGACTGGATCATGTTCGAGCGCAGAACCATGTTGTTCTGCATCTTCTCGCGGCGCAGGTCGAGGTAGCGATAGCGCAGGCGAGTTTCCTCGGGGTATTCCTGCTCGCCAAAGACCATAAGCGGCAGTTCCTCGGCTTTGCCGAGAACCTCGATATCGCGGATGAAGACTTCGATCTCGCCGGTAGGGATCTTCGGGTTCACCAGGCTTTCGTCGCGCGCCAGCACATTGCCATCGATGCGGATACACCATTCCGAACGCACTTTTTCGATCTCCGCAAAGACCGGGCTATCGGGGTCAGCCATGACCTGGGTGATGCCATAGTGGTCGCGCAGGTCGATGAACAGCAGGCCGCCGTGGTCGCGGACCCGGTGGACCCAGCCAGACAGGCGCACGGTATCGCCCACGTTGGATTTGTTCAGTTCGGCGCAGGTATGGCTGCGGTATGCGTGCATTGGCTGACCTTTCGTGTCGCGGGTCGTCTCTCGGGGCATCTGTCCGGGCGGACCATCAATCGGGATATGCGCCAAAGCGGCGCGGAATTCGTCCGGGCTGGTACACTAGGTTGCGGCTCTCTTGTCAAGCAAACAGGGCGCATTCGCCCCGTCAGATGCCCGTTTTTGCCCTCTCGCCACGTCGGCGCAAAGGCTCCCGCCCCCTCTGCGCCCCATCGCTGCGCGATCCGGCCAGACGAGTTGGGCGTGGCGCGCCGCTCGGCGCGCCGCCGGGCCCAAGGGCAAAGGGCCGCTGGCACTCGCCAGGGGCTCTGGTCCGCGGGAGCGCCCCCGCCCTTTTCAGATCAGTTTCAGACCAGCTTGGCCGGGATCAACCCGCGCAGGGAATTGCCCATAAGAATGGATTGCGCCCCCTTCAGGTCCTCAAGGCTCAGCACCGCCTCGGCGCATAGACCGCGCTCCAACATTTCCTGCCGCAGGATGCCCGGCAGAAGGCCGCAGCCGAGCGGCGGCGTCACCACCTGCCCACCTGCAAGCGTCACAAAGATATTGGTAATAGTGCCTTCGCAAACCTCAGCGCGCTGATTGAGGAAAACCAGCTCGTCGATGCCTGCCGACAGAGCTGCCCGGGCGCTGTCATAAAACGCGCGGCGGGTGGTCTTGTGCCGTAGCCACGGGTCGTCGGCATCAAGTCGGATGTCTGCGATGCCCAGCCGCCACTCTGCTGCAGGTTTCCCCAGTGGCGCAGTGGTCATGTCAAATCGCCCCTCCACGTCGAGCGTCAGGCGGCAACGCAGCGGTGTATCACTGACGATTTCTGCCAACATCGCCTCGGAATGCCCGGGATCGAAGGGAATGCCAAACGCCGCCGCGCTGCGCCTCATACGGGCCAGATGACGAGGCTGGTGCCGCCCACCCTCGCCCGGATACCAGCCCAGCGTTTCGATCAGGCGGAAAGCGGGATCACCCTTGATGGTGTCACTGGTGGTGTCGCAGGTTGCGTCATCTGGGCGAACCGGGCTTTCCATAGCGCTTCCTCATATTCTGATGTGGCGGTGCTGTCCCAGACCACTCCGCCGCCCACGTTCAGTGTTGCCCGGCCGTCCTCCAGCATCACCGTACGGATTGCAACATTGAACGACGAGGCGCCATCCGGGGCGGCCCAGCCGATAGTGCCGCAGTAGATGTCACGCGGCCAGGGTTCCAGATCCGCAAGGATCTCCATCGCGCGGATCTTGGGGGCGCCGGTGATCGACCCGCAGGGGAACAACGCCGCGAAGATCTCTGCCAGCCCGGCATCCGGGCGCAGCCGCGCCCGTACCAACGACACCATCTGATGCACGGTGGCGTAGCTCTCGACCGCGAACAGTTCCGGCACATGCACCGATCCGGTCTCCGCCACGCGGCTGATGTCATTGCGCAGAAGATCGACGATCATCAGGTTCTCGGCCCGGTTCTTTTCGTCCTGACGCAGGAAATCGCGGCAGCGCGCGTCCTCCACCGGATCGTCGCTGCGCGGCTGGGTACCTTTCATCGGGCGCGTTTCTATGAGGCCCGGGGCGTCGGTGCGGAAGAACAGCTCGGGCGAGCGCGACAGAAGGTCCGGCAGCCCGTCCTGTTCGACCAGCACGCCGTGGCCCACTGTCTGCCTTGCCTGCAGCGCGGCATAAAGCGCCTCTGCGCTGTCATGGGCCTCTGCATCGATGGGAAAGGTCAGGTTGGCCTGATAGATGTCGCCCTTGCCGATGTTGCGGTTCACCTCGGCGAAGGCCTCGGCGTAGCGAACATAGCTCCAGCGTGGCGTGATATCCCCAAGCCCAGCTCCGCCCGGCAGCACGCCGGGCAGCGCCCGTCCGCCCCCCCGGGTGGGCGCTTCGCTTTGCGCCCGCGGACGGGCGCTGCCCTCAATGTCCAGTTGCTGCGGCTCCTCATAGACCCCGAAACAGATCAACGGCAGCCGCCGCCCATCCGGCATCCGGTTCGCCAGCTTTGGCTCCAGCGCATAGCCCAGTTCATACGTGGCATAGCCCGCCAGCCAATGCCCGGCCCGCCGCACCGCATCGAGCGCCGCCAGCGCCGCGGGCACCTGGTCTGCCTCGTCCGCACGGACCACGCGCAGCGGCTGATCGAAACACGTCCCGGCCCCCATGGGCCCCTGATCAAAGCGAATCCGCACGGGATCTGTCTCCTAAAGCTCTCGCCTCCTCATATATGCGTTCGCAATGCGCACAAAGGGGGTGGATGCGGCATTTTCCGATCCGTTTCCGATCCCCCTTGAACCTTTCGGCGCGGTCCCTATAACGCAGGACAATTTGGGCGCATGGGGGCGCCCGGTGACTCGACCCATATTCCGCACCCACAATCAAAGGAAGCTAGGCCATGCCAAAAAGAACCGACATCCAGTCGATCATGATCATTGGTGCGGGACCGATCATCATCGGCCAGGCCTGCGAATTCGATTATTCCGGCGCACAGGCCTGCAAGGCGCTGCGTGAAGAGGGCTACCGGGTCATCCTGGTGAACTCCAACCCGGCCACCATCATGACCGATCCGGGTCTCGCCGATGCGACCTATATTGAGCCGATCACGCCCGAAGTGGTGGCCAAGATCATCGAAAAAGAACGCCCCGATGCGCTGCTTCCGACCATGGGCGGACAGACGGGTCTCAACACCTCGCTGGCGCTCGAAGAGATGGGCGTGCTTGAGAAATACGGCGTCGAAATGATCGGCGCCAAGCGCGAAGCCATTGAAATGGCAGAAGACCGCAAGCTGTTCCGCGAAGCGATGGATCGCCTTGGTCTGGAAAACCCGCGCGCCACGATCATCACCGCCCCCACCCGCGACAACGGCTCGGCCGATCTGGAAGCAGGCGTACAGCTGGCGCTTGAGGCGCTCGATGAGGTCGGCCTGCCCGCCATCATCCGCCCCGCCTTTACCCTGGGCGGCACCGGCGGCGGCGTCGCCTACAACCGCGAAGATTACATCCACTACTGCCGCTCGGGCATGGATGCTTCGCCGGTCAATCAGATCCTCGTCGACGAGAGCCTTCTGGGCTGGAAAGAGTACGAGATGGAGGTCGTTCGCGACAAGGCGGACAACGCGATCATCGTCTGCTCGATCGAGAACATCGACCCCATGGGCGTGCACACCGGTGATTCGATCACAGTGGCCCCGGCGCTGACTCTGACAGACAAGGAATACCAGATGATGCGCACCGCCTCGATCGAGGTGCTGCGCGAGATCGGCGTCGAAACCGGCGGCTCCAACGTGCAATGGGCCGTGAACCCCGACGATGGCCGCATGGTGGTGATCGAAATGAACCCGCGGGTCAGCCGTTCCTCCGCGCTGGCCTCCAAGGCGACGGGTTTCCCGATTGCAAAGATCGCCGCGAAACTGGCGGTGGGCTACACGCTGGACGAGTTGGACAACGACATCACCAAGGTGACACCGGCCTCCTTTGAGCCCTCCATCGACTATGTCGTCACCAAGATCCCGAAATTCGCCTTCGAGAAGTTCCCCGGCTCCGAGCCCTACCTCACCACCGCGATGAAATCCGTGGGTGAAACCATGGCCATCGGCCGTACCATCCACGAAAGCATGCAAAAGGCGCTGGCGTCGATGGAATCGGGCCTCACCGGTTTTGACGAGGTCGCCATCCCCGGCATGACCGTCGGCCAGTGGGACGAAGCCAGCGGCGACGACAAGGCCGCCGTGATCAAGGCAATCAGCCAGCAGACCCCGGACCGGCTGCGCACCATCGCCCAGGCGATGCGCCATGGGCTGAGCGATGACGAGATCCAGAACGTCACCAAGTTCGACCCCTGGTTCCTGTCCCGCATCCGCGAGATCGTCGACGCCGAGCGCGAGGTGCGTAAAAACGGCCTGCCGATGCGCGAGGACCAGTTGCGGGCGCTGAAGATGCTCGGCTTTACCGATGCCCGCCTTGGCGCGCTGACTGGCCGGGACGAGGACAATGTGCGCCGCGCCCGTCATAATCTGGGCGTCACCGCCGTCTTCAAGCGGATCGACACCTGCGCCGCCGAATTCGAGGCGCAGACCCCCTATATGTACTCCACCTACGAAGCGCCGATGATGGGCGAGATCGAATGCGAATCCCGCCCGTCGGATCGCAAGAAGGTGGTCATCCTTGGCGGCGGTCCGAACCGGATCGGTCAGGGTATCGAGTTCGACTACTGCTGCTGTCACGCCTGTTTTGCGCTGACCGATGTTGGTTATGAAACCATCATGATCAACTGCAACCCGGAAACCGTGTCCACCGACTATGACACCTCGGACCGGCTGTATTTCGAACCGCTCACGTTCGAGCACGTGATGGAAATCCTGCGCGCCGAGCAAGAGAACGGCACCCTGCATGGTGTCATTGTGCAGTTCGGTGGCCAGACCCCGCTGAAACTGGCCAATGCGCTGCAGGACGAAGGCATTCCGATCCTCGGCACCACGCCCGACGCCATCGACCTGGCCGAGGACCGCGAACGGTTCCAGGATCTGGTCAACAAGCTGGGCCTGAAACAGCCGCATAACGGCATTGCCTCCACCGACGCACAGGCGCTTGAGATCGCAGAGGAAATTGGCTTCCCGCTGGTGATCCGTCCGTCTTACGTGCTGGGCGGGCGCGCGATGGAGATCGTGCGCGACATGGATCAGCTGAAACGCTACATCGCCGAGGCGGTGGTGGTATCCGGCGACAGCCCGGTGCTGCTCGACAGCTATCTGGCCGGTGCGGTGGAACTTGACGTGGATGCGATCTGCGACGGCACCGACGTGCATGTGGCCGGCATCATGCAGCACATCGAAGAGGCTGGCGTTCACTCAGGTGACAGTGCCTGCTCCCTACCGCCCTACTCCCTGTCCAAGGACATCATCGAAGCGATAAAGACCCAGACCTACGCACTGGCGAAGGCTCTGAACGTGGTCGGCCTGATGAACATCCAGTTTGCCATCAAGGACGGTGAGATCTTCCTGATCGAAGTGAACCCGCGTGCCAGCCGCACGGTACCCTTCGTCGCCAAGGCCACCGACAGCGCCATCGCCTCGATCGCGGCGCGCGTCATGGCGGGCGAGAAGCTCTCGGCCTTCCCACAGCGGGCGCCTTATGAACCCGATGCAGGCTATGATGTCGATGTGCCGATGGCCGATCCGATGACTCTGGCCGATCCCGACATGCCCTGGTTCTCGGTCAAAGAGGCCGTTCTGCCCTTTGCCCGTTTCCCGGGTGTCGACACGCTGCTTGGGCCTGAAATGCGCTCCACCGGCGAAGTCATGGGCTGGGACCGCTCCTTTGCCGGCGCCTTCCTCAAGGCGCAGATGGGTGCCGGGATGGTGCTGCCGTCGGAAGGCCGTGCCTTCATCTCGATCAAGGATGCCGACAAGGGCGCCACAATGCTGGAGGCCGCGCGCACCCTGATCGAACAAGGCTTCACCCTGGTCGCCACCGGCGGCACCAAGGCATGGCTGGACGGGCACGGTGTGGCCTGCGAGGCGGTGAACAAGGTCTACGAGGGACGCCCGCACGTGGTAGACCTGCTGAAAGACGGCCATGTGCAGCTGTTGATGAACACGACCGAAGGCGCTCAGGCGGTCGAGGACAGCAAGGAAATGCGCTCGGTCGCGCTGTATGACAAGATTCCCTACTTCACCACCGCCGCCGGTGCCCATGCCGCCGCGCTGGCGATCAAGGCGCAGGCCGAAGGGGACGTACAGGTCAAAAGCCTGCAGGGATAATCCCACGATCAGATAGAGAATTGTCAAAGCCCCGGGTTTTCCCGGGGCTTTTTCGTTCCATCCCGGACATCGGTGCCACAAGTTCCCTCCCGCCTGTTTGTGCAGGGCTGATTTGCCGGGCGATCCTGCCACCCCGCTAAGCACGGCCCGAAAATCCCGCGCAATCAAGGCGGCCGTGTTGATTCAGATCATAGCCTTTGCTGCATCGCAGCGTACCCTGTGCCAGCAATGACCGGAGCGATCCGGCGCGTTCTTTGGAGTCAGCGGCTGAGGTGTCTGCGATGAACACAGAAAACAAGGCGGTCGATGGCCAGGGAACAGACGTCCCGAACCGCCCCGCTCCCCTGCCCGAGGCCATGCCCGCAGAGGTTTCACAGCAATCGGAGCACGATCCCGCCGCCGAGATTGGCGACTTGCTCGACAAGGAAGCGCGCTCCAAACTGGCAAAGCTGACCGGGGGTCTTTCTCCGGCGGCGATCATGCGGGTTGTCGGCGATTGGTCGATCCATCTTGCTGTGTCCCCGGGCAAGCAGATGAACCTGTGGAACAAGGCCGTATCAGGGGCAGCGGACTATGGTCGCTACTTGTTTGAAACCTCTCTTGGTTCTGACGCGGTCAAACCCTGCATCCCGCCTGCACGCCGCGACCGGCGCTTCAGCCATGACGCCTGGCAGAAGCAACCCTTCAACGCATTTCAGCAGGCGTTCCTTTTGCAGCAAGAGTGGTGGCAGGAGGCGACCACCGGCGTTCGCGGCGTCAGCTGCGAGGATGAACGCGCCGTGTCCTTCATCGCGCGCCAGATGCTTGACGCAGTCTCGCCTGCCAATTTTCCGCTGACCAATCCCGAAGTGCTGCAAAAGACCAAAGACGAAAACGGCATGAACCTGTTGCGCGGCATGGAAAATCTGCGCGACGACATGCAGGAACTGTTGCTCGGCAAACCTCTCCGCCCGGAAACGGATTTCCATGTGGGGGAAAACGTGGCGGTGACCCCGGGCAAAGTGGTTTTCCGCAACCATCTGATCGAGCTGATCCAATACGACCCCACCACCGACAAGGTGAAGCCCGAACCCCTGCTGATCGTTCCGGCCTGGATCATGAAATACTACATCCTCGATCTGTCGCCCGAGAACTCGATGGTGAAATACCTGACCGAACAGGGCTACACGGTATTCATGATCTCCTGGCGCAATCCAGGATCCGAAGATGCTGATCTCGGACTGGACGATTACCGCAAGAAGGGACCGATGGCGGCGCTGGATGCGATTCAGGACATCACCCGCGCCAAGAAGATCCACGCGGCGGGCTATTGTCTGGGCGGTACCCTGCTCAGCCTCACCGCTGCGGCCATGGCGCGCGATGACGACGACCGGCTGGCCAGCATGACGCTCTTTGCCACCCAGGTGGATTTCACCGAAGCAGGTGAGCTGATGTTGTTCATCAACGAAAGCCAGGTCGCCTTTCTGGAGGACATGATGTGGCAGCAGGGATACCTTGATGCGGGCCAGATGTCCGGCGCCTTTCAACTGCTGCGCTCGAACGATCTGGTCTGGTCGCGGCTTCAGAAGGATTACTTGATGGGGGAGCGGCCCAAGCTCAATGACATGATGGCCTGGAACGCCGATGCGACACGGATGCCTTACCGGATGCACTCGGAATATCTGCGCAAGCTGTTTCTGAACAACGAACTGGCCACCGGAAAATACGAGGTCGGCGGCCATCCGGTGTCGCTTGATGATCTGCGGTTGCCGATCTTTGCCGTCGGCACCGAAACCGATCATGTGGCGCCGTGGAAATCGGCGTTCAAAATCGACGCGCTAACCAGTTCCCCGGTCACATTTGTGCTGACCAAAGGCGGGCATAATGCCGGTGTGGTTTCCGAACCCGGTCACCCCCGGCGCCACTATCACGTTCACACCAGCTGCGACCGGGACCGCTATCTGCCCCCCGACGAGTGGCGCGAGGTTGCCGAGCGCAAGGAAGGTTCCTGGTGGCCGGAATGGGTGGCCTGGCTTGAAACCCGGTCAGGAGACCCCACTGCGCCCCCCGCGATGGGAGAGGCGCTTTGCCCGGCGCCAGGCACCTACGTGCTCATGGAGTGACGCCACCGCCCCCGACCGGGTTAGCGGGGGGATATTGCGGCACGGCGCGCTTTGCCCGATTGTAGCGGATAATTGATATCACGAGGCACTGATGCAGTATTTCGAGAGCAAGACCTTTGATCAGATCACCCCCGGCGACAGCGCCGAGCTGACCCGCGCTCTGCGTGATGACGATATCGGCCCCTGTGTCGACCTGCCTGAAGGCGGTAACGCGGCTGCGCCGGACGATGGGATTGCGGCGGGCGCCTGGGGCAGTGCGCTGATTTCCGAATTGCTGTCCACCGAATTGCCCGGTCCCGGCACGGTCTGCCTGACTCAATCGCTGCGCTTCCTTGCCCCGGCCCGCCTTGGCGAGATGATCACCACGCGCATCACGGTGCGCGAAACCGATCCCGAAACCCGGCATGTGATGCTCGATTGCCTCTGCACCGATAGCGCCGATGCCGCCCTTGTCGAAGGCGCGGCAGAGGTGATCGCACCGGACAAGCCCCTGCGCGTGCCACGCTCCGGTCGCCCCTCGGGCCAGCTGAGCAAGCCCGGCGCAGGGTTTGATGCGCTGATTGCCGCCACGCAGCCCCTTGATCCGATCGTGACCGCTGTGGTGCACCCCTGCGATGTCGCCTCGCTGGAGGGCGCGTTAGAGGCACGGGACAAGGCGCTGATCACGCCGGTTCTGATCGGTCCGGCCCCGCGCATAAAGGCGGCCGCCTCCGAGGCTGATCTGGATCTGGCGGGGATCGAGATCGTGGATGCCCCGCACAGCCACGCCGCAGCTGACATGGCGGTCTCACTGGTGCGCACGGGCAAGGCCGAGGCCCTGATGAAAGGCGCCCTTCACACCGATGAGGTGATGTCGGCAGTGGTCAACAAGGCCACCGGCCTGCGCACCGAACGCAGGATGAGCCATGTTTTTGTTCTGGATGTGCCAAGCTACCCCAAGCCGCTGATGATTACCGACGCGGCCATCAATATCTTTCCCGACCTGCTGACCAAGGCGGATATCCTACAGAACGCCATCGATCTGGCGCAGGCGCTTGGTGTTGCCGCACCAAAGGTTGCCATCCTGTCGGCGGTTGAAACCATCACCCCCAAGATCCCCTCGACGGTCGAGGCGGCGGGCCTGTGCAAGATGGCAGAGCGCGGCCAGATCACCGGCGGGATCCTTGACGGGCCGCTGGCCTTTGACAATGCGATTTCCCGCGCGGCGGCGCAGGCCAAGGGGATTACCTCGGATGTCGCCGGGGACGCGGATATCCTGCTCGCCCCTGATCTGGAGGCCGGCAATATGATTTCCAAGCAATTGCAGTACCTCGCCGGCGCCGAAGCCGCGGGTCTGGTTCTGGGCGCGCGGGTGCCTATCATGCTGACCAGCCGGGCGGATGGCGCACTGGCTCGGGTCGCCTCGGCAGCTCTGGCGCAGCTGTTTGTGCGCCATCAACAGGCAAGGATCGCACCATGAGCGAAGCAATCCTCACCCTCAACGTCGGCTCCTCCTCGGTCAAATACGCGCTCTACGCTGCCGCAGTCAACGGCCCTGCCATGACCAAGGGCCATATCGATCGCATTGGCCTTGGCCCGGTCCATCATGTCGATGACATCTCAGAGCCGCTCCCCCTGCCTGCCGAAGCCGATCACGAGCAGGTGCTGGATTGGCTGGTCCGCCACCTGCAGGAGCAAAGCGCGGGGTTGAAGGTCATCGCCGCCGGGCACCGGGTGGTCCATGGCGGTCAGCGTTTTGCGGATGCCACAAGGGTCACCGCCGACGTGCGGGGTGAGTTGGAGCGGCTGGCACCATTGGTTCCGGCGCATCAGCCGCATAACCTTGCCGGAATCGACGCCTTGCAACGGGCCTGGCCCGGCATCCCGCAGATCGCGTGTTTCGACACCGCCTTTCACCGCACCACGCCGAGGATCGGGCAGATCTTTGCCCTGCCCCGCGCGCTCACAGATGCGGGGGTGCTGCGCTATGGGTTTCACGGACTTTCCTACGAATTCATCGCTTCGCAGCTGCCCACCCACCTTGGGAAGCGTGCCGATGGCCGGGTTCTGGTGCTGCATCTGGGTCATGGCGCCAGCATCTGCGCCATGAAGAACCGCAAAAGCATCGCCACCACCATGGGGTTCACAGCGCTGGACGGGCTGGTGATGGGCAAACGCTGCGGCGAGCTGGACCCCGGTGTGCCGCTCTACCTGATGCGCGAAAAGGGCATGAGCCTAGAGGAGGTCGAGGCTCTGCTTGGTGGGCAATCGGGGCTGCTCGGTGTCTCGGGCCTCAGCGATGACATGCGCGATTTGCTGGAGAGCGATAGCCCCGCCGCAAAGGAGGCGGTGGATCTTTTTGTCTATCGCGCCTGCAAACAGATCGGCGCGCTGGCGGCCGCGGCGCAGGGTATCGATGCCTTGGTCTTTACCGGTGGCATGGGCGAAAACGCAGCCGAGATCCGTGCCCGGGTCGTTGAGGGCTGCGGCTGGCTGGGGGCCACCCTTGATACAGAGGCCAACGCCCGCAACGACACCCGCATTCACGGTGGGGACAGCACGGTCGGCGCCTATGTCATCGCCACCAATGAAGAGCGCGTTATCGCGGACCATGTCCGCACATTTCTGTCGGACGCACAGGCTGGCGCCGACGCCTGTGGACATGCAGCACAGCCGGGGATGAAAGATGTTTTCTAGCAGATGGATCATAGCCGGTATCGCGGTCCTGGCGGCCGGCGCCGGGCTTTATTACTACACCGCCAACGGCAATGGTGAGCTGCCCTATGGCATTACCTCGGGCAACGGTCGCATCGAGGCGGTTCAGGTCGATATTTCCAGCCGGATCGCCGGGCGGGTCGCCACGGTTGAGGTGAAAGAGGGTGATCTGGTCGAGACCGGCCAACTGGTCGCCACCATTGAAACCCGCGAGTTGGAGGCGCAACTGTCGCGGGCACAGGCGGAATACGCATCGGTGGAAAGCCAAGTCGCAGCCGCCGAGGCCGCCATTGCGCAGGCCGAGGCGCGGTTGCTGCTGGCCGATCAGGAGCTGGAACGCACCCGCGAGCTGGTGTCCCGCGGGGTCGCAACTGCCGAAACCCTCGACGTACGTCTCAGCGATCACAAGGTTGCCGAGGCCAACCTCACCGTGGCCAAGGCATCGCTTCTGTCGCAGCAGCGCGCGGTGGATGCGGCGCGTTTCGCCATTGAGGAAGTGCAGACCTACCTCGACGATGCCCGCCTGACGGCACCGACCCTTGGACGGGTACTCTACCGACTGACCGAGCCCGGAGAGGTCATCGGCGCAGGCGGACGCGTCCTGACCATGGTCGATCTCACCGAGGTCTATCTGGAGTTTTTCCTGCCCGCCACCGAGGCGCATCTTCTGTCCATCGGCAGCGAGGCCCGCATCCGGCTTGATATCGCCGATGTGGTGATCCCGGCAAAGGTCAGCTTTGTCTCGCCTGTGTCGCAATTCACGCCGAAACAGGTCGAAACCGCCAGCGAGCGGCAGGACCTGATGTTCCGGGTGCGGGTCCGGGTGCCGCAACCGCTTGTCGAGGCGAACATTGACCTTGTGAAGACCGGGATCCGCGGCGTGGCCTATGTGCGTCTGGCCAGCGAGACCCTGCCGGATTGGCCGGAGTTTCTGAACAACATCCCCCCCGAACTGACCGCGCAAGAGTAAGGGCCCGGCCATGGAGGATCAAAGCCAGCCCGTCGTCCGCGCTGCCAATCTGATGCAGCGCTACAAGGACGTGGTCGCGCTTGCGGATGTGACGCTCGACATCCCGGCTGGCAAGGTGGTTGGCCTGATCGGGCCGGACGGGGTTGGAAAATCGACGCTGCTGGACCTGATCGCCGGTGCGCGGGTCATGCAGACCGGCATGCTGCAGGTGCTGGGCGGCGACATGCGTAAGGCGGGCCACCGGCAGTGGATCGGTCCGCGCCTTGCCTATATGCCGCAGGGGCTGGGCAAGAACCTGTATCAGGACCTGAGCGTTCAGGAGAACCTCGATTTCTTTGGCAAGCTGTTTGGACAAAGCCGCGCTGAACGCAACCGCCGGATCGCGCGGCTGACCCGGGCAACCGGGCTTTTTCCCTTTCTGGATCGCCCCGCCGGAAAACTCTCGGGGGGGATGAAACAGAAACTGGGCCTGTGTTGTGCGCTGCTGCATGATCCAGACCTGCTGATCCTGGATGAGCCCACCACCGGGGTCGACCCCCTGTCGCGGCGCCAGTTCTGGGACCTGATTGCCAAGATCCGGCAGGAACATCCCGGCATGAGCCTTCTGGTTTCGACCGCCTATATGGAGGAGGCCGAAGAATTCGACTGGCTGGTGGCGATGGATGCAGGCCAGGTTCTGGCCACCGGCACGGCAGAAGAACTGCGCGCCAGAACCGGCACCGACAGTCTTGAGGCCGCCTTTGTGCGCCTGCGGCCCGGCGGGGAGGGCCGCGAGTTGCCGGAGCTGGTCATTCCGCCGCTGCAAACCGATGGCGAGCGCCCCGCCATTGTGGCCCGCGGCCTGACCCGGAGGTTCGGCGATTTCACCGCCGTGAGCAACGTAAGTTTCGAAATCCGCCCTGGCGAAATCTTCGGCTTCCTCGGCTCCAACGGCTGCGGCAAGACCACCACCATGAAGATGCTGACCGGCCTGTTGCCGATGTCCGAAGGTGAGGCCTATCTTTTTGGCAAGCCGGTGAACGCCAAGGATCTTGCGACCCGCAAACGCGTCGGCTTCATGAGCCAGGCTTTCTCGCTCTATGGCGAACTTACGGTGGCGCAGAACCTCGCCCTGCACGCGCGGCTGTTCCAGATCCCCAGCCAGCAGGCCACGGCGCGCATCGCGGCGCTGGCCGACCGGTTCGAGCTATCGCATGTGATGGATACACGCTCTGGCGGGCTGCCGCTTGGTATCCGGCAACGTCTGTCGCTGGCGGTGGCGGTGCTGCACGAGCCGGAAATCCTGATCCTGGACGAGCCGACATCGGGCGTCGATCCCGAGGCGCGGGACAGGTTCTGGGAGTTCCTCATCGAGTTGTCCCGCCGCGACAAGGTGACGATCTTCATCTCGACCCATTTCATGAATGAGGCGCTGCGATGTGATCGCATCTCGCTCATGCATGCGGGCGAAGTGCTGGTCCATGACACGCCGGACAATCTGGTTGAGGCCACGGGCGCAACCTCGCTTGAGGACGCCTTTGTGGCCTATATCGAAGACGCAACCGGAGAAGGCGAGAGCGCCGACAGCGTGGCCCTGCAGGACGGTGCTGTGCCAGACGCCCATGATCCCCCGGCCAGGCTTGGCCGGTTCAGTCTGTCCAGATTGCTGGCCTACAGCCTGCGCGAAACGGTCGAGGTAATCCGCGATCCGATCAGGCTGGCCTTTGCCTTTCTCGGATCGGTGATCCTTTTGGTGGTGCTGTCCTACGGTGTCTCGATGGATGTGGAGGATCTGACCTTTGCCGCGCTGGATCAGGACCAGTCTCCGGCCAGCCGTAGCTACTTAAGCAGTTTCACCGGGTCACGGTATTTTCTGGAACAGCCGGATCTGTTGAACCGGGAGGATCTGATCCGCCAGATGGCGGCAGGCGAAGTCAGCGTCGCCGTCGAGATCCCACCGAATTTCGGCCGTGATCTTGCGCGGGGCAACACGCCCGAAGTTTCGGCCTGGCTGGATGGGGCCAATACGATGCGGGCCGGAACCGTCGAGGGCTATATCACCGGTGGGCACGCCATTTATCTGCGCGATCTGATGCTGGAGGCCGGTATCAATCCGCAAGAACAGTCCAGTTTCACCATCGAAAACCGCTACCGCTACAATCCGACCTTTGCCAGCATCCGGTCGATGGGTCCGTCGATACCGGCCATGCTGCTGATGCTGTTTCCGGTCATCCTGATGGCCGTCAGCGTGGCGCGGGAAAAGGAAATCGGAACCATCACCAATTTCTATGTCACCCCCACCAATCGCATCGAGTTCCTGGTGGGCAAGCAATTGCCCTATGTCGCTATTGCCATGTGCAATTACCTGGTGCTGACGCTGATGGTCATATTTGTACTGGATGTGCCGCTGAAAGGCTCCTTGTCCGCGATGACGCTCGGGGCCTTGTGCTATGGCTTTGCGGTCACCGCCTATGGCCTTGTCGTGTCCTCGCTGGTCAAAACGCAGGTCGCCGCGGTTTTTGCGGCGGCGCTGCTCTCGCTGATGCCGACCATGCAGTATTCCGGCATGATCCAGCCGATTTCGACCCTATCACCCGAGGCGCAGATGATCGGCTCGGCCTGGCCTGCCTCCTATTTCATGCATCTGAGTGTCGGCGCCTATACAAAGGGGCTGGGCTGGGCGGCGCTGAGCCATGACATTGTGAAACTGAGCCTGTTTTTTCCGGTCTTCCTGGCCATTGCAGTGCTGTTGCTGCGCAAACAGGAGAAATAACATGAAGGCGCTTCACCATATCTTCTGGCTGGGCACCAAGGAGCTGCGCACGGTGCTGATGGATCCGGTGATGGCGGGGCTGATCCTCTTCGTGTTCACCTTCATGGTCTATATGGATGCCACCAGCCTACCGGAGAACGTCAATAACGCCTCTATCGCCATTGCGGACGAGGACAATTCGCAGTTGTCCCGCCAAATCGCCAACGCCTTTTACCCGCCCTATTTCCAGACCCCGATCCCCATAGATGCGGATGAGATCGGCCCCGGGCTGGATCAGGCGCGGTTCCTCTTTGCGCTGGTCGTCCCCCCCGATTTCGAGGCACAGCTGCGCAAAGGCAGCCAACCCGAAATCCAGCTGCATATCGATGCAACCGCAGTGATGCAGGCTGGGCTGGGCGATGGATACATTCAGGCGATCATCCAGACCGAGGTCAGCCGCTATCTGGCGGGCCGCGATCCGTCCGCCGGTGCGCCGGTCGATCTGGTGCTGCGGCGGGCCTATAACCCCAATGGCAGCCAGGTCTGGTTCAACGCCTTGAATGGCATCCTGAACTACCTGACCATGGTCGCGATCATGCTGACCGGCGCGGCCCTGATCCGCGAGCGCGAACACGGTACCATCGAACATCTTCTGGTGATGCCCCTCACCGCTTTTCAGATCGCCCTGGCCAAGATCTGGGCCAATGGGCTGATCATCATCAGCGTCTTTGCCCTATCGATGCTGGTGGTGTTCGAGGGCCTGCTGCAGGTGCCAATGGTCGGCACGCATGCACTGCTTTTTGCGGGCACAGCGGTTTACCTGTTTGCAGCGGCAGCCATCGGGATTTTCCTTGGCACCATCGCCCGGACCATGGCGCAATTCGCCCTGCTGATCATGATGACGATCATGCCAATGATGATGCTGTCCGGCGGCATGACCCCGATCGAAAGCCAGCCTGATATCGTTCAGCCCTTTACCTGGCTGCTGCCCTCGCGCCACTACATGGCCTTTGCCGAGGCTGTGGTGTTCCGCGGGGCGGATCTGTCGATTGTCTGGCCCGAACTGCTGACGATGGCTTGCCTGGGCGCGGTGTTCCTGTCCGGCAGCCTGCTGGCCTTTCGCCGGGCACTGGGAACCAGCGTCTGAACCGGAGGGCGTCTACCCAGCCCGCCTGCTCCTAAACCTTACGCCTCAGTAGCGGGGCAGCGCGTGTCAGCGTCCAATCACCGACAGGAGGTCGGGATTGATCACCAGATTGCGCACGCCATGGGCGTGGTCTTCGTCAAAGGTGTTGTAGTCCAGCCATCTGGCGACCGACTGGATGCTGACCTTGGCCACCTTGGGGCGCACCGCCCAGGTGACCTGAAAGGGCGATCCCTTCTCGTTATAGCCAGGTCCGGTGGTTGAACCCGCATAGACGACCGGCCGCCCGGTATCGGTTGGCATGTTTACCGCCTGGGTCAGGCCGTTTTTCTTTTGTAAGCGCGTGACTTTGGTGAAATCGAGCGCGGTCTCGTCATTGACCAGCACAAAGACCTGCGCCTCCACCCGCAGCTGCGGGTTCTTGATGGCCTCGCTGAGGCAGGAGCCAAGCGTCGGGCCGGGATCGACCCGCGCGGTGGTGTGCACGAAATGCACCTCAATCGTGTCGCCGGGCACCAGACTGCCGTGTTCGGTGGCTCCGACCTCTTCATGGTACGGCGCAAGTTCCGTCACGCTCAGCTCACCGGAATATTTGTAGCCGCTGCCATAGCCGTGACCATCGCCGTTGCCAGCATAGGTGGTGAATTCCCCGCCCCGGTGTTCGGCGCTTTCGTGGAAATGGATGTTGCAGAGGTTCATTTCGTTATAGGGTGGTGCGGCTTCGAAACTGACCTTGTTGCTGCCGCCCATGCTGTCGATATCGCGCGGCGCCTGCGGCCCGAACCCGGCAAACAGCGTGTTTTCCGACAGGGCCTGACGTTGCTCAGCGATCACCGCATCGGGGACCACGTGCATCTCTTCACCGTGCCCGGTCGAGGTTGCATGAACGCCGCCTGCCCACAGGAAAAAGGATGAAACGGTAACCGCACGCAAATATGCTCGTGTCATGAAGAACTCCCTCGCCGATTGCTGGACCTTCGCACGCTTCTGTTCAGAATATCATTCTTAACAAAAGTATTGAACAAGGGGTTAGCGGAGCATTTTAAAGACATCATGCCGCAGCACCGTCGGCTCTCTGCGGCACGGAGAAAGGTTTGACCTGTGCGGCGCTTTGGGGTCAGCTGCCGTGATCGAGCAGCAAAACCAAAGGAGCGCCAAAATGCGCGTGATGATCACTCTTCTGACCCTGATGACACTCAGTGCCTGCGATGTGCCCTTCGTGCCGCTGATCTGACGCTGCGCAACCGGTGCGCTCCGCGCAGATGCAAAAAGGCCCCGGAACTATCCGGGGCCTTTTGAGTTTGCTACCAGACCGTCAGGTCAGGCTGCGGAGGCTTCCCGTTTTTCATCGCGTGCAAAGAAGATCAGGTAGAACACCGGCGCCGCCACCAGCGTCAGCACCGTGGCAAAGGCCAGACCGCCCATGATCGTGATCGCCATCGACACGAAGAAGGCATCGCTCAGCAGGGGCGCCATGCCAAGGATCGTGGTGATCGCGGCCAGCATCACCGGACGCAAACGCGACACCGACGCCTCGACGATCGCCTCGCGCAGTGGCCGCCCTTCGGCCCGCACCAGATCGATTTCCTCGACCAGGACGATGCCGTTCTTGATCAGCATGCCCGACAGGCTGAGGAGCCCAAGAAGCGCGGTAAAGGTAAAGGGCAGACCGGTGCCCAGAAGCCCGATGACCACGCCGTTGACCGACATCGGCACCAGCAACCAGATGATCACCGGCTGACGGATCGCATTGAACAGCAGGACCGAGATCAGCACCATGATCAGCAGGGACACCGGAAGCTGCGCGCCAAGGCTCTTGTTGGCGTCGGCCGAGCTTTCGTGCTCCCCGCCCCATTCCATCCGGTAGCCCGGCGGCAGGGCGATCTCCTCGATGCTGTTCTGCACCTCCTTGAACACTGTTGCAGCAGTGACATCCGGCGCGATATCCGCCCCCACGGTCAGGGTAAACACCCGGTCGCGGCGATGCATCAGGGTGTTCTGCACCTTGATCTCGACCCCGTCGATCATCTGCTCCAGAGGCATGAAACGGTTCGACGAGGTGGAGAAGACCAGCTGATCCATGATGTTGAACTGATCCTCCGGCGATCTGCGCAGGATGATCGGGATCTGCCGGTCGCGTTCACGGAACATGCCCGCCGTCACCCCGTCGGTGGAGAACTGCAAGGTGCCCGCGATATCCTCGCGGGTGATCCCCGCCGTCTGTGCCCGGTCTGTGGCATAGATCGGTTCCAGCACCAGTTCCTGTTCGCGCCAATTGTGCCGCACGCTCAGGATACTTTCAGAGCCGTCTTTCAGCCGCACCATGGCTTCCTCCCCCAGCTGGCGCAGAACCGCCGGATCGGGACCCGAGAAACGAACCTGAACGGGATCACCGCCGCCTGGGCCAAAGACCAGACGTTTGGTGCGGAATTCCGCCTCGGGGAAATTGCTGCGCCCAAAGGCCTCAAGATCGGCCTGAAGCGCCGGGATTGCCTGCAGGCTGCTCGCGCGGATGATCAGGTGGCCATAGCTGGGGTTCGCCTTTTCCGCCGAATAGGTCAGCATGAAACGGGTCGCCCCCTGCCCCACAAAGGCCGCGGTTGATTCCACATCGGGACGCTCAGACAGCCAGTCTTCGACCCGTTGCAGCTGCGCCGAAGTGGTGTGAATCGAGGTGCCCTGCGGCAGTTTCAGATGCACGAAGAACAGAGGCGTGTTGGAATCGGGAAAGAACGCCTGTTTGACCTGTCCAAAGCCTATGTAGCACACGGTCGTCAGGGCAATCAGCCCTACCACCACCAGCCAGCGCAGTTTGAGCGCCAGGCGCAGGCTGGCGCCATAGGCGCGGAAAATCAGCCCGCCGTATTCGTCGCCGCCGCCACCAATGCCGCGTTTGAAGAAATAATGCCCCAGCAACGGCGTCACCGTCAGCGCCAGAAGCCAGCTCAAGAGCAGCGAAATGCCGATCACGGCAAACAGCGAGAAGAGGAATTCACCGGTGGAATCCGGACTGAGGCCGATACCGGCAAAGGCCATGATCCCGATGACAGTCGCGCCCAGAAGTGGGATCTGCGTCTTGCTGGCGGCCTCATGCGCGGCCTCGCGAGAGTTCTTGCCTCGCAGCATCGAGATCTGCATGCCCTCGGCAACCACGATGGCATTGTCCACCAGCATCCCCATAGCAATGATCAACGCGCCCAGGGAAATCCGCTCCATCTCGATACTGAAAAGGTTCATGAACAAGAGCGTTCCGACCACGGTCAGCAGCAAGGTCACGCCAACGACAATGGCCGCGCGCATGCCCATGAACAGCGCCAGAACCACAACCACGATGGCGACGGACATCGCCAGGTTCACCAGGAAGTCATTCGAGGCCTGCTCGACCACCACGTGCTGCTGATAGATCGGCTGCAGCGACACGCCATAGGGGATGTCACTGTCCAGCTGCGCCAGCTTGGCATCGACGTTCTTGCCCACATCCACGATGTTTTCCGACGCGATACCGGCCACCCCAAGAGTAAAGGCCTCTGCCCCATTGTAGCGCACGATCAGATCGGGATCAGCAACCCGGCCGCGGTGGACCTTGGCCATGTCGATCACGTTGATCACCTCGCCCTGTACCCCAACAGAAAGACCGGCGATTTCCGAAACACTGTCCGATCCTTGCGGCGCCAGCAGCCGGGTGTCGGCATCGCCCGCATCCAGTTTGCCCGCCGGGCGAACCGAGTTGGAGGTGGCGATGGCATTGGCGATCGCCGTCAGTGGTACATTCAAGTTGACCGAAATCGGCAGGTCGGGTTCGACATAGATCGCTTCGTCCGGCAGGCCGGAGACATCCACATCGGCAACCCCATCAACCGTTAACAGCTCCCGCCGTAGGAAAGTTGCCAGTTCATGCTTTTCCGCATCGCTGAACCCGTCTGCGGTGACGGCATAGAACAGGCCGAACACATCGCCGAAGGCATCGTTCACGAAGGGCTGACTGGTGCCTTCGGGCAGGGACAGGGCCGCATCGCGGATCTTCGCGCGCAGTTTGGTCCAGACGGCGGGAAGCTCGCTGCCGTCATAGGTCGATTTGATTTCAACTTCGATCAGGGATTGGCCCGGCTGGTTGATCGAGGTGATGATATCGACCTCGGCCATTTTCTGGATCGCAGACTCCAGCGGTTCAGAGACCTCCAGCGCCACCTGCTCTGCCGTGGCGCCCTGATACTGGGTCACGATGACAGCCTGTTTGATGGTAAAGGCCGGATCCTCAAGCCGTCCCAACGACAGGAAACCCCAGATGCCCCCGAACAGGGCAATCAACATGATCAGCCATGTATAAAGCGGTTTTTCGATTGAGCCGCGTGCAATATCCATCTGCCCGCCCTCAGTTCGCAAAACCGGCAAAGCGGCGTACCGCCTGCCCGTCCGACAGGGCGGTGCCGCCCGCCAGAACCACCTCTTCACCGCCAGTCAGACCTTCGGTGACGGTGAAATCGCCATCCTGCGTCGGCGTCACAGTGACAGGCCGCCAGGCGACCGTGCCATTGTCGGCCCCGGTGGGGCTAAAGACCATCACACCAGTCTGCCCTTCCGGGGACACCACGATGGCCGTTGCCGGCAGGCGGATCGCCGCAGCGCCGGTATTGACCAGCACCCGCACTGAAACCGAGGCCCCGGGCAGGATCTGCCGATCCTTAGGAGGCGCCAGACGGAAGGTCACCCGGTAGGTCTGCCCAACGCTGCTGGCCTCGGCATCGAATTCAAGAATTTCAACCGGATAGGTGGCGTCCCAGCCCGGGAAGGAGGCCGTGATATCCACCTTTTCATCTGCATTTGCCTGCTGAAACAGGATTTCAGGCACATCCACCTTGATGTGCAGTTCAGACATATCGTGCAGCCGGACGATGGGCGTGCCGGCGCTGACCGTGGTGAATTTCTCGACCTCGCGGCTGGAGACCAGCGCATCGAAGGGCGCCGTCAGCGTCGCATGCTGCAAGGCGTATTCCGCATCCCGCAGGGCGACCCCGGCCAGACCAGCCTGGGTTTCCGCATCATCGATGGACACCTGGCTGACCGTCCCGGTCAGTTTCTCCATCCGTGCCACCGTGCGGTCCGCCTGCGCCTTTTGCAGCCGGGCCTGTTCCAGTTTCAGCTCAAAAGGTTCCAGATCCAGTTGCGCAACAAGCTGCCCTTCGGGCACCACGGTGCCCTGCGCCACCGGAAACTCCAGCACCTGACCGCCCACCTGAAAGGCAAGGTCGACGGATTGTTTCGCCGCCACCTGACCAAAGAACTGGCGCTCAACCAACACGCTGCCCGCCTGCGTTTTCAGCAGCTTGACCGGTTTGGCCGTCTCTTGCGCCGCCAGCGGCCCTGCCTGCACCAGGGCCGAGAGGGCGAGCGCGGGCAGGATCAGCCGTGACACTCGGTGGAAGATTTTCATTCTCTGTCTCCTTTCGGATCCGGGCATCCCAGCGGGGCGCCGTTTCCTGTACTCGTATCATGTATTTTTTCACATAGCGCCGCGAACTGCGCGATCTCGTCCGTTGAAAGGCCAGAGACCTGGCGGAACAGTCGGCGGGCCTCCTCGTCCAGCTGGCTCCGCACGGTGCGGCCCTGGTCGGTCAGATGCAGCAACAGCGCCCGCCGGTCGTCCGGATCGGGCAGCCGCTGCACAAGACCCATCTCCTCAAGCCGATCCGCTGCCGCGGTGACGGACGGGGGGCCGGTCAGCAACAGTTGTGCCAGCGCCCCCATGCGCCGGGGCCGGTCCAGCCGGATCAGGATCCGGCTTTCCAACCGCCCGATCCGTGGCGCCTGATCCATACGCTCAACCGCATCGTCCAGCATCCAGTAGAGCGCGTAAACGCCCATAAGAGACCGGATTTCCGGCGATAGCTGCAAGGTGTCATCGGTCATGAGGCCAGGCCCGGTTGCAAAGAGGGTGTGCACCAGCGGATCGCCGTGGTGCGGGATTCGCAGCAGGTTACTTCAGCGAATGAACTTTTCATGTGAAGAAGTTCACATTCCCCGAACACTGCCCCACTGTTCCTGCTTGCCCCTGCGGCAGCTTGCGGCTGACCTTGACCTTCCGCACGCAAAATGCCCAGATATACGGCACTTTGCGAACTCGGGATCCGTTACCATGCACACAGCCGCCATAACCGGCACCGGGGTCTTCACCCCGTCTCAGATCATCACCAATGCCGAGCTGGTCGTGGCGTTCAACGCCTACGCCGACCGCATGAACGAAATGAACGCCGAGGCCATCGCAGCGGGCGAAATGGCCCCGATGCAGCACTCCTCGGAAGAGTTCATCGTCAAGGCCTCTGGCATCGAACAGCGCTATGTGATGGACAAGACGGGAATTCTCGACCCCGAGGTCATGCACCCGCTGCTGCGCCAGCGCAGCGATGACGAACCGGGCATCATGGCGGAAATGGCCGTCGATGCGGCGACCAAGGCTCTGGCACAGGCAGGCAAGACCGCGGGCGACGTAGACGCCGTGATCTGTGCGGCCTCCAATATGGAACGCCCCTACCCCGCGGTGGCAATCGAGATCCAGAAACTCCTCGGCATCGACGGATTTGCCTTCGACATGAACGTCGCCTGTTCCTCGGCCACGTTTGGCTTGCAGGTGGCCGCGGATATGATCCGCTCGGGCAGCATCCGCTCGGCGCTGGTGGTCAACCCCGAAATCTGCTCGGGCCATCTGGAGTGGCGCGACCGTGACTGCCACTTCATCTTTGGCGATGTGGCGACCGCAGCCCTGGTCGAACGGATCGAAGACGCCAAGGGACCGCATTTCGAAATCCTATCGACCCGCTGTGCCACCGAATTTTCCAACAATATCCGAAACAACAACGGCTTCTTGCGCCGCTCGCGCCCCGACGGGGTCGCGGACCGCCGCGACATGCAGTTCATGCAGAATGGCCGCAAGGTGTTCAAGGAAGTGCTGCCCATGGTCAGCGAGCACATCAGCACTCATCTGGCTGACAGTGGCATTGCCAATGACGATCTGAAGCGCCTGTGGCTGCATCAGGCGAACAAGGCGATGAATGATTTCATTGGCAAAAAGGTTCTGGGCCGCACCCCGGAGCCCGGCGAGCAGCCCAATATCCTGCAGGACTATGCCAATACATCATCGGCTGGCTCAATCATCGCCTTTGCGCAGAATTCCGATGACATGGCCGACCAAGAGATTGGCCTGATCTGTTCCTTCGGCGCCGGCTATTCGGTCGGCTCGGCGATCCTGCGCCGCCATATGGGCTGAAAACGGAAAAGGCCCCGCAGTCCGTCGGGGCCTACCAGCGGGACTACTGCCCCGCAATGAAACGTCCGAGAGCGTCAGTTGCTCTCTTCTTCGAGATGCAATTTCATATCCAACAGGACCTGCTGCAACAGGACCGTTTCCCGCAGCAAGCGCTTGGCCTCATTGACGGTGATGATGCCATCAGCGATGGCTTCCTGATATTCGCTCATCAGGGTTGCAAACCGCTGGCTCAGCGCGATCACGTCGGCATTCACCCCGCCTGTGCGCCCGACACTTTCCACGCCCGAATCGTCGGAGTGATTATAGGACAGCGTGATATTCTTCAGATCCGCGAGCGCCGAGGTCACATGCGGAAAAGAAGCAGCCCCCTCCAGCTTGGCCACGGAATCCACCGGCATGAACCGTTCCGTATGTTCGGCATTGTCTGAATAGTAACGACCCAATGTCGCCTTGGACTTGCCTGTAATCTGACAGGCGGCCTCTATGCCAACGTCCTTAACCAGCGCTTCGGTATGCTTTTTCAGGTACCTGCCGATCTCTGCCATGTAAATCTTGCCTCATAAGCCGCCCCGGGGCGGGGAATGAACTTGTTAATTTCCCATGAAGTCCTTTTAAACGAATTGCAATACTAGCGCCATCCCTTGGGTTTTCAGGGATTTAACGAGTGGCCCAGATGCTATTGTGCATCTTTGTTTGGGGTTGAAGCAAACTTTGTGAGTGAGGTTGCGCTTCAATATGAGTGGGAGAGGTCAAGCATCCGTTTCGGGTGTACGACATATCCTTCTTTAGGCGTCCTCCCCAGTGGCGCGTGCCTGTATCCATCCCTAGGGTCTATTTCGACCCGGACTGGACGGGCTGCTGTGGGGGGGCGTATTTTGGACACCAGGGTTCGAATCCTGTGATCTGCACCGCCCTCTGCATCCCCACGATCCGGGATTATTTTGCGGTTCACTCAGCCATTGCCAAAGGGTAAACCGCACGCATGGCAAAGCTCTATTTCAACTACTCCACCATGAATGCCGGTAAATCCGCCGTGCTGCTTCAGGCCTCGCACAACTACCGCGAAAACAACATGGACACCTACCTTCTGACCGCACGTGTCGATGATCGGGCAGGCAAGGGCCGGATTGCTTCGCGGATTGGCATCAGCGCCGAGGCCGATGTGTTCAGTGCGGGCGAGGACTTGTTCGCAAAAATCAAATTACGCCTGTCACGAGGCAGCGTTGCCAGTATTTTTGTGGACGAAGCACAATTCCTGTCGCCAGATCAGGTCTGGCAACTGGCCCGTGTGGTCGATGATCTGGGGGTGCCGGTTCTGTGCTACGGGCTGCGGGTAGATTTTCAGGGCAACCTGTTTCCCGGATCCGCCACCCTCTTGGCGCTGGCCGATGAAATGCGCGAGGTGCGAACCATCTGCCATTGCGGCAAGAAGGCCACCATGGTGATCCGGCAGGACGATCAGGGCCGTGCGATCACCACGGGTGATCAGGTGCAGATCGGCGGCAATGAAACTTATGTCTCGCTCTGCCGCCGTCACTGGCGGGAAGCAGTTGGGGACGGCTCAAAATCCTGACCGTCCCCGAGTGGCTCAGACGGGGTTGGGCAGTTTCTGCCCGGCGATGAAGGCCGCGACATTGTCCAGCACCATATGTCCCATGTTGCTGCGCACCTCTTCGGTGGCCGTGCCCAGATGCGGCAGCAGGGTGACGCGATCAAGCGCGCGCAGCGCCTCAGGCACCTCGGGTTCGAATTCATAGACATCTAGGCCTGCCCCGGCGATGCGATGCTCTTGCAAGGCGGTGATCAGGGCCGCTTCCTTCACGATCTCGCCGCGGGCGATATTGATCAAATGCGCATGAGGCTGCATCGCCGCAAGCACCGCTTCATCCACCATATGCCGGGTGTCGGCGCCACCGGGCACGGCAACCACCAGGAAATCGACCTGCGCGGCCATCTCTGACAGGTTGGCGCAACGGGAGACAGGGAAACCCGGATCCTTGTCGCTGCGGGCGGTGTAGAGGACCTTCATGCCAAATCCGAAATGGCAGCGCTGCCCGATGGCGGCCCCGATGCGGCCAAGGCCGACGATGCCGACGGTTTTGCCCGTAACATGCTGACCCAGCATCTGGGTCGGATGCCAGCCTTCCCAGCTGCCATCGCGCACGAGCCGCTCCCCCTCGCCTGCGCGGCGGGCCGACATCAGCAGCAAGGTCATCGCGATATCGGCAGTCGCATCGGTGACCGCGCCCGGCGTGTTTGTCACAGCAACACCAGCGGCCCGGGCGGCCTCTACGTCAATATGGTTGTAGCCAACGCCGAAATTCGCCAGCAGCCGACACCGCGGCGCAGGCACTGCGGCAAAGATCTCGGCATCGAACCGGTCGCCCAGCGTCGGCATGACCACGTCATAATCCCGCAAGGCACGCTGCATTTCCGCGCGGCTCAGCACGCCCGTATCGGGGCGGATATCCACATCGAACTCTTCCCGCGCACGGGCCTCGACAGCCGCTGTCATCGGCCGGGTAATCCAAAGTTTCATCGCTCAGTGCATCCTTCCGCCCAGCGGCACCGGACCATCCGGCCCGATCAGCCGGATCTCCCCGGCCTCATCCGGCAGGCCAAGCACCAGAACCTCTGACATGAACTTGCCGATCTGGCGCGGCGGGAAATTGACCACCGCCACAACCTGTTTTCCCACCAGCGTTTCCGGCGTGTAATGCGCGGTCACCTGGGCCGAGGTTTTCTTCTCACCGATCTCATCGCCGAAATCGATCCACATCTTGATCGCCGGTTTGCGGGCTTCGGGATAGGGTTCTGCCCGCACCACGGTGCCGACGCGGATATCGACCTTCAGGAAATCATCAAAAGAAATCTCAGCCACCGGACAGCTCCTTGGATCGGTTTGCAGCAGCGGCAACCGCCCGGCTCAGCAGGGGCGGGAAACCGCTGTCCTTGTCCATCAGCACCTCAAGCGCGGCCTGGGTGGTGCCATTGGGGCTGGTCACGTTCACCCGCAACTGGGCGGGATCTTCCGCGGCCGCCTCGGCCAGCGCCCCTGCGCCCGCCACGGTGGCCTTGGCCAATTTCGTCGCCAGATCGGCGGGCAGCCCCTGCGCCTCACCTGCGGCGGCCAGTGTTTCGATCAGGTGGAACACATAGGCAGGCCCGGAGCCGCTGACGCCGGTGACCGCATCCATCTGATCCTCGGACTGCAGCCGCACCGTCTGGCCGATCGCGGACAAGAGGGTTTCGGCCAGATCCATATCGGCGCCGCTGCTGCGCCCGTTGCCGATCAGGGCAGTGATGCCGCGCCCGATGGCGGCGGGTGTGTTGGGCATGGCGCGCACGATGGGGGTTTTCTCCCCCAGCATCGCCTCGTAGCTGGCACATGAGATGCCGGCGGCAACCGAGATGAACAGGGTATCGCCATTGCCCAGCGCCTGAAGCCCCGGCAGTGCATCGCCCATCATCTGCGGCTTTACCGCGATCAATACGATGGCTGGGTTCTGCGGCAGGCCGCCGTTGATGGTCACGCCGGTCTGTTTCAGCCAGTCCGAAGGATAGGGATCCAGAACCCAGACCGACGACGCGGGCAACCCGCCGTCCAACCATCCGGCCAACATCGCCGAGCCCATCTTGCCGCATCCCAAAAGGACCAGCCCGCGATCCGCGATATCCGTCATGTCCATTGTCCCTGCCCCAGTGCTGTTACATCAGTTTCAGGGCACAGGTTTACGCGCGGCCATAAGCCTCTGCAATGGCGACCTGAAGAGATTCCTGAGGCGTTCGCCCGGCCCAGGTGGTCAGCTGAATGGCCGGGTAGTAACGCTCGCAATTCGACACAGCCGCCTGGATCATCGCATCGATCTGCTCGGCGCTGGCCGATTGGCCGCCCGACAGGATCAGGCCATAGCGATAAAGCATCAGCTTGTGCTCGGCCCAATAGGTAAAGGCCCCTGCCCAGCACTGATCGTTCATCCGGTTGAGAAGGTCATAGAGCAGCGGCAGCTTGTCCTCAGGCGGATCCATTTCGAAACTACACACCAGCCGCAGGGTTTCCTCGTATCCCGACCAGGCCAGGGTTACCGAATAGGTGCGCCATTGCCCCTCGACGGCCATGGCGATCTGATCATCGCCAATCCGGTCAAAATCCCAGTCATGATGGGAGGCAACGTTCTCAACGATGTCTATGGGGTGGATGTCGTCTTCCAGATGATGCTCGGATAGGGCCATGATGCCACCTCTCTGGTATCTAGCATACGCACCTCTTCGGGTCCGCTAGAGCTAGCTTTGCGCTCAAAGGACCGGGGAGGCATCCCCGCTCCCATACTAGATATGGTGGACACCCGGATAGGCGCTGGCAACCCTTTATTTGGGGATATCTGCAATAAGTTGTGGATGAAGCGGAAAGCCACCCAAAATATCGGCAAAGCTGTGGATAAGGTCCCGGGCGCAAATCAGGCGGCCCAATCAAGGCGCCGCGCTATGCGGCCGTCACTGCCGGGACGTGCCGCCTGCACCGGACCCAAGCGGGTTTTTCGCCCGCGCAGGCGCATGCGTATTCTGGATGGGTCCGGTCTTTAATCTTCAGTCATCAGTTTTTGGCAGAGGCCTCAAGCGCATCGAGGCGGGCTTTCAGCGCTTCGTTTTCTTCGCGGGCCTTCTGCGCCATGGCGCGCACCGCGTCAAATTCTTCGCGTGTCACGAAATCACGGTCGGCCAGCCAGCGGTCGATCATGCTCTTCATCGCGGTTTCAGCTTCTTCGCGGGCGCCGTGGGCCACACCCATGGCATTGGTCATCAGCTGGGAAATATCGTCGAGGATCTTGTTGCGGCTCTGCATCGTCTTCTCCGTATCAGGCTTATGCCCTATATGGGCAACCAAAGGGCCGCGGGCAAGCCGTTGACTTCCCTTCCAGAGCAAAGGCATTCAGTCGCACATGCACGCAATGATCCAATTCCCCGACCTGTCGCCCGAAATCTTCTCGATCACCATCGGATCTTTTGAGTTCGCGCTGCGCTGGTACGCGCTGGCCTATATCGTCGGGATCCTGATCGCCTGGCGGTTGGCAGTGGCGGCTCTGCGACAGCCCGCACTCTGGCCCGCGAGCCAGCCACCGATGCGTCCGCAGCAGGTCGAGGATCTGCTGACTTGGATCATCATTGGCGTGATCCTTGGCGGGCGGCTGGGGTTCGTTTTGTTCTACCAGCCGGGATACTACCTCTCCAACCCGGCCGCGATCCTGAGGATCTGGGAAGGCGGCATGGCCTTTCACGGCGGGCTGATCGGCGTGGTGCTGGCGGCCTGGATCTTTGCGCTGCGCCACGGCGTACCCCGTCTGCAGATGGCCGATCTGGTGGCCGTCAGCGTGCCGCCCGGGCTGATGCTGGGACGGCTGGCCAATTTCATCAATGCGGAACTCTGGGGGCGGCCAACGGATCTGCCCTGGGGCGTCGCCTTTCCAGGACAGGCCGCGCAGGACTGTGGGCAGGCCCTGGGCGAGATTTGCGCGCGGCACCCGTCGCAGCTTTATGAGGCGCTACTGGAAGGCGCGCTGCTGGCGACATTGCTGCTCTGGATGGTCTGGCGGCGTAGGGCCTTTCACCGGCCCGGATTGGTGCTGGGGCTGTTTCTGGCGGGCTATGGCATGGCGCGGTTCCTGGTGGAATTCGCCCGTCAGCCCGACGCGCAGTTCGTGACCCCTGGCAATCCGCTCGGCCTTGCCTGGCATGTCGGCGGCTACGGGCTGACCATGGGGCAGCTTCTGTCGCTGCCGATGATCGCGCTGGGGCTGGTCTTTGCCATCGCCGCCCTGCGCCGCCAGAGGATCACGGCATGAGCCTGCTGGATCATCTGATTGCCCGCATCGATGTCGACGGGCCGATGAGCCTGGCCGATTACATGGCCGAATGCCTGCTGAACCCCCGCTTTGGCTATTATACCACCCGCGATCCGCTGGGCGCTGCCGGGGATTTCACCACGGCGCCGGAAATCAGCCAGATGTTCGGTGAGCTGCTGGGCCTGTGTCTGGCGCAAAGCTGGCTGGATCAGGGCGCGCCTGCGCCGTTCACCCTGGCCGAGCTTGGCCCTGGCCGCGGCACCCTGATGGCGGATCTGTTGCGCGCCACCCGCGCGGTGCCCGGTTTCCACGCCGCGCTGGAGCTGCATCTGGTGGAGGCCTCCCCCACCCTGCGCGAGGCGCAGGCCAAGGCGCTGACAGGGTTTGAACCGATCTGGCACGACACCATCGACAGCCTGCCACAGCAGCCGCTATTTCTGGTTGCCAATGAGTTCTTTGACGCCCTGCCCGTGCGCCAGTTCCTGCGCGATGGTACCGGCTGGCGCGAAAAACGCATCGGCATGCAGAACGGCACGCTGGCCTTTGGCCTTGGCCCGGTGACCGAACAGCCCGCGCTCAGCCACCGGCTTGAGGACACCCGCGAGGGCGACCTTGTCGAACTCTGCGAAGGCGCGGCCTCTATCACCGCTGCAATCGCGGCACGTATCGCAGCGTATGGCGGCGCGGCGCTGATCGTGGACTATGGCGATTGGCGCTCGCTTGGCGACACGCTGCAAGCGCTGCGCGATCATGCGCCCTGTGATCCGCTGGAGGCACCCGGCAGCGCAGACCTGACCACCCATGTGGATTTTGAGGTTCTGACACAGGCGGCACAGGCGCACGGCTGCACGGCCACGCGGCTGACCCCGCAGGGCGTGTTTCTGGAGCGGCTGGGCATCACCGACCGCGCCCGCGCCCTTGCCGCACCGCTAGAGGGCGATGCACTCGACAATTTGATCGCCGCACATCGGCGGTTGACGCACCCCGAGGAAATGGGAAACCTGTTCAAGGTGCTGGGTCTCTACCCCGGCAACGCGACACCACCACCGGGGCTTCAGTCATGACGCTGGAAATACTGACATCGGATCTTCTTGGCCCCGTGCGGCACGGGTTCTTTACCCGCCGGGGCGGAGCATCCTCCGGCATTTTCGAGGGACTGAACTGCGGGCTTGGATCTTCAGACCAGCGTGAAGCGGTCGAACTGAACCGCGCCCGCGTCGCCGCCGCAATGGAGGTCGCCCCGGAGAAGCTCGCCCGGGTCAATCAGGTGCATTCCCCCGACGTCGCGGTAATCGAAGAGGTTGGCAACAGCCCGGACAGAGCCGATGCCATGGTCACCCGCACACCGGGTGTCGCCCTGTCGATCCTAACGGCAGACTGCCAGCCGGTGTTGTTTGCTGACCCCGAGGCCGGAGTGATCGGCGCCGCCCATGCCGGCTGGCGCGGGGCGCTGGACGGGGTGCTCTCTGCGACGGTCGAGGCGATGGTGGATCTGGGCGCAACCCGCAGCAATATCCTTGCCGTCATCGGCCCGACCATTTCGCAGCGCGCCTATGAGGTTGGCCCCGAGTTCTTCGACGACTTCATGGCCGAGGACCCGGAGAACGCGCGCTTCTTTGCCAATGGCGAAGGCGACCGCTTGCTGTTCGACCTGCCCGGTCTTGGCCTGCATAAACTGCGCAGCGCCGGGGTTGCGGAGGCGGAATGGACCGGCCACTGCACCTATAGCGATCCAAAGCGATTTTATTCCTATCGGCGTGCCACCCACGAAAAACAGGCTGATTATGGCAGGCTGATTGCCTGTATCCGCCTGTAGGAAAAAGAAAACACACGCGCCCCCGATCCCTTTTGAAAATTCCTGGAGATCCCCGGCAGCCCGATTGTGACCGCCCCGGCCCCGCTTTGCCGGGGCTTTTCCATGCCCGCGCCACAATAACGTCGCATTGATTACCGATACCTGCGCTCAGACAGACATCGTTCAGAATGGACCCTGCAGGAGCAATAATGACAGCACGAACCCGTTTTATCGCTTCCATTGTTGCAACTGCTAAAAGCGAGAAAAGCAAATTGCCCTGGCACCGCGGCGTGGCGCGACGTGCGTCAATAGAGCGCCGCCGCAGCACCCGCAGTGACCCGAAGGCACTGAAAAGCGCCTGAGTTACCGCGGAAAACTTGCCTTTACTTCCCGGCGGATTGCAGCCTCTGGACGTCTTCCCTGTGTTCAGAAAATGCACAGAAAGACCGGCCTGGGCAGGATGCGCGGAGCGGGGTTCTTCCGTGTAGAGGTTTGCTTAAACTCTTGCGGTCACCTTCCCGCCCAGTCCGGCACTCCGGTCCGGCGCAGGTGCAAAAAACGACGGTGCCTGATCAAACAGTCCGAATGCCCCGCAGCCGCGGGGCTGTGGTTCCGAAGTCGAATTGAGAAAGGCCCTGACGCTATGAACACGCCTCACTCGCTGCACCAGGCCGCTGCGTCCGCAGCCGAAGCCACTGCCCTGCTTCAGGATCCCGCCGCGCTGCGCATGGTCACCAAACCGCAGTTGCGCCGGTTCGAGGTCAGCGCCCTTTTGTCCAACGGAACCGTCGCGGAAACCCGTCACATCGCGCCGGCCCTGCCACTGTTCGAAAACGCCTTTTGTGCCTTTACCCGCGGAACGCTGGTGCAGACCGATATGGGCCCCGTCGCCATTGAGGACCTCTGGCCCGGTGACATGATCGCAACGCAAACCGGGGAATATCAGCCGTTGATCTGGAAAGGTTCCACCAGCCTGGTTCCAGCGCGCGCTGATTCCAAGGGACAGACCCATCCGCTGACCAGCTTCATGGCTGACAGTTTTGGAATGCAAAAACCCATGTCCTGCGTCGTGGCCGGTCCCGCCGCGCGGCTGCTGTGCACGCCGCCGCATATGCGCCGGGATGCAAGTGACAAGAAGTTGCTGACTCCGGTTCAGGATTTCCAGGACGGCATGAATATCTTTGAAACCTCACCGCCGACCGTGGTTGATATGTTCCATCTCTGCCTGCCGCAGCACGCGGTCATTCAGGTGGGGGGGCTGGAATTTGAAACCTATCATCCCGGGCCGAATGCGTTGAAACTGGTCAGCTATCCGATCAAGACGCTGTTCCTAAATCTCTTCAGCCACGCAGATGCGATTGCGGATTTCGGCCCGCTGGCCTTTGAGCGCGCAGACGCCGCTATCTGAACAACCTGTCAGCATCCCCTGTCGGCGACCTGGCACAGGTCCGGTCAGGGTTCCAGCGCCAGACGATCTTCGAGAACGTCGAACGGCACGCCCGGCTCGTCCTTGGCACCGCGGATCACCAACGATGTCTTGACGCTTGCCACGTTCGGCGTGGTCAGCAACTCTCCGGTCAGGAAACTCTGAAAGGTGCTGAGATCGGGTGAGACGCATTTGAGGATGAAATCCACCTCGCCATTCAGCATGTGACACTCGCGCACCAGCGGCCAGCCGCGGCATTTCTCCTCGAATGCGCTCAGCTCTGCCTCGGCCTGGCTTTCCAGCCCCACCATGGCAAAGACCTGAACCTCAAAGCCAAGCTCCCGGCTGTTGACCTCGGCATGATAGCCCCGGATCAGGCCTGCTTCCTCCAATGCACGCACCCGGCGCAGGCAGGGCGGCGCGGAAATTCCGACGCGTTTGGCCAGTTCTACGTTGGTCATGCGCCCATCGGCCTGCAGTTCCGACAAAATCTTGCGATCGATCGGATCAAGGCGTGTAGTGACCATTGTGGAAGCTCCCGTCAGTTTGCGTTTCTTATATCAGCGCCGCGAAAGCGCGCAATATTATTTCACTGCGCCGCAATAATCTTTGCCCTCCGCAAGATCAAGCTGCCTCGGATAACAGCTGCGTCACGAAGGTGATGCCGGGGGTTTAAGCGCCTCTGGTCTGTCGCTATATCCTGTGGCTGACGGCGGATTGCCCGCCAACCTGCGGATTTGGGGATATGAGATGAGCGATACGCGTCACACCAAGGTACTGATCATCGGGTCGGGTCCGGCCGGATATACTGCGGGGGTCTATGCCTCCCGCGCCATGCTGGAACCCATTCTGGTACAGGGCATCGAACCGGGCGGCCAGCTGACCACCACCACCGAAGTGGAAAACTGGCCCGGCGACACAGAGGTTCAGGGCCCTGATCTGATGGTGCGCATGCAGGACCACGCCAAGGCGATGGGCTGCGAGATCATCGGCGACATCATCACCGATCTGGATCTCAGCCAGCGCCCCTTTACCGCCAAGGGCGATAGCGGCACCACCTACACCGCAGACGCCGTGATCCTGGCGACCGGCGCCCGCGCGAAATGGCTGGGCCTGCCGACCGAGGACAAATTCAAGGGCTTTGGCGTCTCTGCCTGCGCCACTTGCGACGGCTTCTTCTACCGCGGTCAGGAAATCGTGGTGATCGGCGGCGGGAACACCGCCGTTGAAGAGGCGCTGTTCCTGACCAACTTTGCCTCCAAAGTTACCCTGATCCACCGCCGTGATGAGCTGCGCGCCGAAAAGATCCTGCAGGACCGGCTCTTGAAGAACCCCAAGATCGAACCGCTGTGGTTTCATCAGCTGGAAGAGGTCGTCGGCACCGATGCGCCGCTCGGCGTTGAAGGCGTCAAGGTCAAGAACGTGCAGACCGGCGAAATCTCGGAAATCCCCTGTAAGGGCGTCTTTGTCGCCATCGGCCACGCCCCGGCAACCGAACTGGTCAAGGATGTGCTGGAACTGCACAATGGCGGCTATGTGAAGGTCAAGCCCGGCTCCACCGAAACCTCGGTCCCCGGTGTTTTCGCAGCCGGCGATCTGACCGACCATAAATACCGTCAGGCCGTGACCTCTGCCGGGATGGGGTGCATGGCAGCCCTGGATGCCGAACGGTTCCTGGCCGAACAGGAATAACCAACGCCGAGGTCCTGCGGTCATACCGCCGCAGGCCGGGCCCAATGCCGAAAACAGCCGCACGCCCCCAAAGGGCGCGCGGCTTTCCTTTTGCAGAGCCTTGACCCGGATCGCGGCATCCCGTCACAGTCACCGCAGGCAACACGGAGGAGAGCAGCCGGTGACGCATGTGCTGTGGCAGGGCAACTGGATAATCCGCACCCGGATGGTGACCGGGCTGATCCTGTTCACCTATGTGTTCTTCCATTTCATCAACCTGGGCCTGGCGCTGTTCTCTCCTGCGGCGGTGGAGGCCATGCAGAGCGCCCGCCAGATCATCACCCGCAGTGTGCTGGGCGGTGTCATTCTCTATAGCGCGCTGATCCTGCATGCCGGGCTAGGGTCTGTGGACATTCAGGATTCCCAAGCTGGCTGAAATCTGATTCAAGCTTCCAAAATGGAGGTTTGAATGAACGAAGAGCGGTTTGTGTTGACAGATGAGGTCTGGGTCCGCCTTGC